>JBIOFT010000001.1:0-107448 GCA_044447375.1 Terriglobales bacterium
GAATCGCGAAACAGGAAGCCAACAGGAAACGGATTCCTGCGTGGCCGTTGGTAGCAAGCTGGAGCAACACGTTTTAATCGCTCTCTTACCGACTGTGGTTTAGACGCTGTGGCAGACCGGGCAAGCTCCCAACTAAAGACAAGCTAGGACCTGTGGAAAAAGGCCGCTGCTCAGTGGCGTAGGCGAAGCCTTGCCTGAAAGCGAGCGAAGCAGATCTCAGGAACGAGGTGGGTATCTTGACCGAGACTGAATTGCAATTTCCACAAACCGGTGTACTCCCAGACAGTGGCGCACTCGCGTCCGCTGGCCATCTCTGCCCGAGATGGTTCGCCGTGTTCACGACTTCACACCACGAAAAGCGCGTTCTCCAGCACTTGCGGGAACGTCAAATTGAGTCGTTTCTGCCCTTGTACCGGACGGTGCGCCGCCGGACCAATCGCTGCAGGGTGGCGCTGGAACTGCCGTTGTTTCCCAATTACCTGTTCGTGCAGATCGAGCGCAGCCAGCGCGCCCGCGTGCTGGCGGTCCCGGGGATATTGTCGCTCGTGGGGACGGGGCGCGAACCAGCGCCGCTCCCGGACCTCGAAGTCGAAGCGCTGCGCTCCGGCCTGCAGTTGCGGAAAGTCGAGCCCCACCCCTATCTCACGGTCGGAGAGAGAGCGCGGATCAAAGCGGGCGCGCTGGCCGGCTTGGAGGGCGTGCTGCTGCGTAAGAAAAACGACCTCCGGGTGGTGCTCACGCTGGACCAAATCATGCGGAGTGTGGCCGTCGAGGTCGATGCCGACGATCTGGAACCCGTCAGCCCGCGGCTTTTCTGCGGCGCCGTGAACTAGTTCCCGTGATTTCCCCTGTGAACAGCTTCTGTAAGAGCAATGAATGCCAAACACTGCGAAGGTAGGAGCCAGGGCTCTGACCTCCGCCTGGAGCGAGAGATGAAACCGAGCCGTACGCAATTGCTACTGTTGATCGCCTGCCTACTCCTGCTTGCTGCGCCCGTGCTGGCACAGACAAGCGCGACGCCTGCCGAAGCGGAAGTGGGGGGTAAGCTGGATACGCCCCTGCCGGATGCGCCCAACCCCAACCCCGAACCGCGAAGAGCGCCGCCGTCGGCCGTGCGTCCCACGCCCGGCGGGACGCAGGTGCCGATGGACAAGGAGTTCCTGATAACGACGGGCGTTCTGTTTGGGTCCAGCATTGCCAATGTCGAACTGACCCACCGCTGCCTGGAAGCCGGGGCTTGCAGCTTAGTGCCCCGTGCTCTGGTCCGCCGCCGGGCGTTATACGGTGTGGGCCTGCCTGCGGATGCGGGGATCTCCGTCCTGGGGTACTACCTGAAGCGATCTGGGCACAGGTGGTGGTTTGTGCCCGCGGCGATCGTCACTGCCGGCAACACCATCTACGGGATCCATGCCGCCCAGCACATGCGCTGAGGCGTTGTTCCGGCGCCGTGACGGACTGACAAGACTGTGCAGGATACGCCTGTCCGGTTAACACATTCCCTGAGCCGCGGGGACCAAGCTCACCTTGGCGCCCGCACAGAAATGACTCGAGACAATGGAACATACTAACAACGAACCGACGAAGCTAGCCATTCCGAGCCCCCGGCCTGCCTACGATTTCCCGGTCGCTCCCGTGCTTTTGCAAAGTGCGGAGCACGAAGCGACGGAACTGCCCTTATTGGAAATCTGGCGAATTCTGGTAAAGCGTAAACTCATCGTTTTCGCTTTCCTGGCGTTGTGTGTCCTTGCTGTCTCGGGCTACAGCTTCTTGAAAAGACCTATGTACGAAGCTGTATCCCGTGTCCATATCGATCCCAGCCAATCCACCAACATGGGATTGGAAGACCTGGTGGAAGAGAAGCTCTCGTCCACAGACTCCAACAGCCGCATCCAGACCCAGGTCAAGATTCTCGACAGCGACACCGTGGCTCTGCAGGTGATGCAGCAATGGAAGTTACCGGGCACGATTGGCTACGGCATGCCGCACATCAAGCCCGGCACCAACGTCGCCGAACTGACCCCTCTCCAGCGCGAGAAGCTGTTGAATACATTTCACCGCAACTTGAAGGTGCAGGTCCTGCCCAACACGCAACTGGTGGAGGTTCGCTTCCGCAATCCGGACCCGAAGCTGGCCACCAGCCTCGCCAATTCCATCGTGGATTCCTACATCGAACGCAATTTCCAGTCGCGCTTCCAGGCCACCATGCAAGTCTCGGAGTGGCTGTCCAAGCAGATGGAGGAACTGAAGACCCGGGCCAACAACGCGCAGGACGAATTGGCGCGCTTCCAACAGAAGAACAACATCCTGGGCGCGGACGAGAACGACAATATTGTGACCGACCGGCTGCGGCAGTTGAACCAGCAATTGACGGATGCCGAGGCCGACCGCATCTTGAAGGAGGCGCGCCACCGCCTGGCAGCCTCGGGCAATCCCGAACTGGTGGCCGCGGTGGTTCCCAGCACCACCCTGCAGGTGCTGCGCACGCAGCAGGCGGAACTACGCTCGCAATACGCGCAGCTCAGCACCAAATTCGGCAGCGGATATCCCAAAGTCCCAGAACTGCAGGGGCAACTGGCGAAGCTCGACACCGAGATCGAAGCCGAGGTCAAGAACATCGGCCGCCGCATTGAAGACGAGTACCAGTCCGCCCTGCAGGCGGAAAACATGATTCGCGGCCGTTTTGAGGCGCAGAAGCAGGAGGCGTATGCGCTCAACTCCGCCACCACCGGCTATGCCATTCTCAAGCACGAGGTGGAATCCAGCCGCGACTTATACGACAGCCTGCAGTTGAAGCTGAAAGAAGCTTTCGTGACCGCCGGCCTGAGCTCGAGCAACGTCAGCATCGTGGATCGGGCGGCCATTCCCGGCAAGCCGATCTCGCCCGACGTGCCGGTGAACCTGGCGCTGGGGTTGTTTGGCGGGCTGCTGGGCGGCGTGGCGCTGGCCTTTGTATGGGAGTCGCTGGACGACACCATCACCACCTCGGACGATGTTGAAGCCACCAAGCTGCCCTCGCTGGGAAGTATTCCGTGGTATCAGGGCAAGCCCTTCAAGCCTTCGACTTCGATGTTATCCCGCAACGGCCACGACCTGTTTATGCTCAAACGGCCGCAGTCGAACGCCGCCGAGGCCATTCGCTCCTTGCGCAGCACGCTGCTGCTCGCCAACGTCGACCGCCAGCCCAAGATCGTTGTCGTCACCAGTGGATTCCCGCAGGAAGGCAAGACCACAACCACCACCAACTGCGCCCTGGCGCTGGCGCAAAAAGGCGCGCGGGTGTTGCTGGTGGATGCCGACATGCGGCGTTCGCGCGTGCATCAGGAATTCGGACTATCCAACGACTCCGGACTCAGCACCCTGCTGTCGGGCGCCTCGGGGGCGGAGTGCATCAAGACCCCGCTGGCGGAGCTGCCCAACTTCTCTGTGCTTCCCGCCGGGCCCAAGCCACCCGCCCCGGCCGAAATGCTGGCTTCGCGCCGCATGCAGCAGATGATCAATACCTGGTCCGCCGAGTATGACCACGTCCTGATTGACACCCCGCCCTTGTTCCCGGTCACCGACGGTTTGGTCCTGGCCGCGATGGCCGACACCGTGTTGGTGGTGGTGCGCTCCGGCTTCACCCGCAAGAAGGCGCTGCAGCGGATGCGCGATTCCCTGCTGCGGATCAACGCCAACGTCGCCGGCGTGGTCCTCAACGGCGTGAACCTGAAGCTCGAGCACTACTATTCCGGCCCCTACCGCTACGGCTACAAGAACAGTTATTACGAGGGTTATTACCATGACAAGAATTAGCGCGCTGGCCGGTATCCTGCTGCTGGCGCTGGCGGCCCTCAGCGCGGGTGGACAGACGACCTCCGCCGCCGCGCCCGTTGCCGCCGCCCCCGCCCTGAAGATTTCTGCCGGCGACCTGCTCGACATCGCCGTGTTCGATACCCCGGAGCTTTCCTCCAAGGTTCGCGTGGACCATCTCGGCAACATCAATTTGCCGGTCGGTGGCGAGCTGCACGTGGGCGACCTGATCGTGGAACAGGCCTCTGCCGCCATCGAGCAGCGGCTGCTGGAGAAGGACATCGTCAAGAATCCCCACGTCTCGGTGTTCATCCTGGAATACGCCACCCAAGGCGTCACCGTGCTGGGAGAAGTGAAGACGCCGGGGGTCTACCCCGTGCTCGGCGCCCGCACGTTGTATGACTTCATCTCCGCCGCCGGCGGCACCACCGCCACCGCCAGCAACACGGCGGCGATCATGCGCCGCGCCCAGCCGGACAAGCAAGAGGTGGTACACCTCAGCAACGATCCCGCCAAGGCGACGGCCGCCAACATACCCATCGGGCCGGGTGACACCATCCTGGTGCCGCGCGCCGGCATCGTGTACGTGGTGGGCGACGTGGGCAAGCCGGGCGGCTTCCTCATCGACAATACCGAGCGCCTCAGCGTGCTGCAGGCCGTCGCGCTGGCTGCGGGAACTAACCGCACCGCGGCACTCAACAATTCCAAGTTGATCCGCAAGAGCGTCACCGGCCGGGAGGAGATTCCGCTGCCGCTCAAGAAAATCCTGCAGAACAAGTCCGCCGACCTGCGCCTGGAGGATGGCGACATCCTCTTCGTCCCCGCCAGCACGGGCAAGACCATTGGCTGGCAAGGCATCCAATCCGCCGTTCAGTCCGCCGGCCTGGTCGCCATTTACCACTAGCGAACTCTCATCCCCCGGAGGGTTTGAATGAGCACCCAGCAAACTTGTCTCTACGACCGTTATTTCAGCACCCAGGCTTCGCGGGGCAACACGCCATTGGAGCTGTCCGCCCAATGGAGATATTACGATGAGCTGACCATCCGCCGCGCTGCCATTACCGACCCGCAAGCGAGGATCCTGGAACTGGGTTGCGGTTACGGCCGGCTGCTGCTTACCCTGCGGCGCCTGGGTTTTCACAACTTGCGTGGCGTTGACCTCTCCCAGGAACAGGTGCAGCTCGCCGGCGAGCTGGGCCTGGACTGCGTGGTTCGCGGTGACGCCCTGTCATTTCTGCAGGACGCCCCACCGGGGGAAGCGGATGCTGTGTTTGCTCTCGACGTGCTCGAGCATCTATCGAAGGACAACCTGCTTGAGCTGGTCGCTGCCGTGTATCGCGCCTTGAAGCCGGGCGGGCGATTCGTGGTTCACGTCCCCAACGGCGAGGCCATCTTCTCCGGAAGGATCGTGTACGGCGATCTCACCCATCAAACTGCATTCACGCAAACCTCGATGGCGCAACTGCTGACCATTGGTGGCTTCGAAAAGATACGTTGCTTCGAAGACCAGCCGATTATTCACGGCCCTGTCAGTTTGGTTCGAAACGTGGCTTGGCGGGTAATTCGCCTTGGATTTAAATTGATCGCCCTAGTCGAAACCGGCTCGGGCAATCTCCTTCTTTCCCAAAACCTCACGGCAATAGCGGCCAAGCCCAGATAGCTGACAATGATTGAAACGACTGAAGAAAGTCAGGAGGCACTATGGCCGCACCTGTGAAACCATTGCTCGCCCGAGCCGCTGCTCGTCTGTTTCATCCCTCTGATCACAAGAACGTCCTGCGACAAAAGGGACTTGTCACGTTCCAGCCGCAAGGGTTCGTTCGCGCCGAAGACTCCAGTTCCCTTCTATGCCGGCACTATTATGAGGTCCAGCGCCTGCGTCGCTGCCTCTCGCGTGTAGGCGAGTTGGGCGTCGCTCGGAGCCGGTCGCTTGAAATTGGATGCGGGTATGGTCGCCTCTCTGCGCATATCGCCGAGCATTTCGATCTGCACGATGCCGTCGATATCAACGAATCGGCACTGGTCCGGGGACGCCAGTGCTACCCGTTCGTTCGTTTCACACCGGCGAGCGGCGCGGACTTGCCGTTTGCCGACCAGACATTCGACGCCATCATCACATGGACGGTCCTCCAGCATGTGCCCAACGATCTAATCGGAAGAGCCCTCAGTGAGATAGCACGAGTTGCCAAGCCCAAATCCTTGATCGTGTTATGCGAGGCGACCCGTTACGCCGATAAACCGCAAGCCGACTCTGCACACACCCACGACCGGTCCCCTGCTTTCTACACCGGCGCGTTCGCTCCCCGGTCCCTCGTCACATCCGAGCACATTACAGAATTGGAAGCGATCCCTGGCATGGATTCACCGGGCCAGCTAATGGTTTTCGGGCCCGCCGACTGAGTTAGCTTTCGTGGCAGAAACCAGAACACAATCCTTAGCGCGCACCTCCGTCCGGCAGCGCATCTTGCGCGGGCTGGGCGCCACTGCCCTTGGGCCAGTCGTTACCATGTTCGTCCAGGTGGTCAGCGTCCCTGTGTTCCTGCACTTCTGGGGCACCCGGCTGTATGGCGAGTGGCTGATCTTGAGCGCCCTCCCTGCCTATTTGGCGCTGAGTGACTTGGGGTTTGGCAGCGTGGCCGGCAACGATATGACCATGCGCGTGGCCGCCGGCGACCGCCCCGGGGCCTTAGTCACCTTCCAGAGCACCTGGGTCCTGGTCACGTCCTTGTCCCTACTGTTCGCGGTCATCATCGTTGGCGCGGCCCTGGTATTGCCGCTGAGGAATTGGCTGAACATCACCTTGATGTCGCCCCGGGACGTGCACGCCATCCTCATCCTGCTGTCGCTCTATACGCTGGTTGCCTTGCAGGGATCCATTGTTCTTGCCGGATTCCGCTGCGACGGCCACTATGCTACCGGCGTGCTGCTGATCAACCTGTTTCGTGTTATCGAAGTCCTGGTGGCGACGGCGGCGGTTTTTCTTCATGCCAGGCCGGTCCACGTTGCCGCGTTGAACTTGGCCGTGCGGACGCTTTCCATCCTCGTGCCCGCGGCGGTGATGCTGTCGATGACACCCTGGATCCGTTACGGGGTGAAGCACGCGACTTCGTCCTCCGTGCGCGAGCTGTTGCGGCCGGCATTCGCCTTCATGGCTTTTCCCGCCGGCAATGCCCTCAGCATTCAGGGCATGGTGCTGGCGGTTGGGATCGTTCTCGGTCCCATCGCGGTGGCCACGTTTTCCACCATGCGCACCCTGACCCGATTCGTGATCCAGGTGATGGATTCGATCAAGAACAGCGTCTGGCCGGAGCTTTCCGCAGCGTACGGGGCGCAGGATTGGCGGCTGGCGCGCAAATTGCACCGCCATGCCTGCCAGGCGTCGCTGTGGTTGTCGGCACTGTTGCTTGCGGGGCTGTTCGTCTTTGGTCCGCGGATCTATGCCCTCTGGACCCACGGCCGCGTGACCATGGACCCCACCACCTTCCACCTGCTATTGCTGGTCATGCTCGCCAGTTCGTTCTGGAACACCAGTTCGGTGGTGGCCCTGGCTACCAACCGCCATCAACGAGTGGCCGCGGTCTATATCTGTGCGACCGCGGCATCGGTGGGCTTGGCGGTTGTGCTCACGCGCTCGTTCCAACTGCCCGGCGCTGCGGTGTCATTGCTGGTGGTCGATTTTGCCACCGGCTGGTTCGTCATTCGCGAGTCGTTGGGCCTGCTGCAGGATTCGTTCGGCGGCTTCGCGCGCTCGCTCGTAAACCTCCCAAGCTTTGCGGCAATTCGGTACTAACCTCATAGGGTGAATAGAATGCAGATCCTTTATCTCGGCCAGCGGAGGGGGACATCCCACATTCGCGCCCTGGCCTTGCGGCGCCTCGGGCATGATGTCCGCACCGTGGACCCATACTCATTCGTCGGCAACAGCCGGGTGGTCCACAAGTGGATATATGAGACCGGCGGGCTCTTCCTCGAGCGATTCGTCTCCCGTTCGGTGCTACGCGAAACCGGCGGTAGTCGTTTTGACGTGGTTTGGGTCGATGGCGGTGAGTTGGTCGGCCCGTCGCTGGTGCGGGAACTCAAGAGACGGTCTCAGCGAGTGGTGAACTACAACCACGACGATCCTTTTGGGGCATATCGCAGCAAGTGGCGCTTGTACTCAAACTCCTTGCCGTACTACGACCTTGCAGTGGTAGTGCGCCAGCCTAACATTGAAGAAGCCACTCGTCGCGGCGCCGCCAAGGTTTCGTTGGTTTACCGGTCGGCCGATGAAGTCGCCCATGCACCCCGCGAGATCACCGATTCGGACCGGCAAAGATGGGCCAGCGACGTGGTGTTTATTGGAACGTGGGTGCCAGAGCGCGGGCCCTTTATGGCGGACCTAGTATCCCGGCAAGTGCCGCTGGCGATCTATGGGGATCGTTGGCACAAGGCAAAAGAGTGGCCAATCCTGAAGCCGCATTGGCGTGGTCCCAACCTCAGCGATCCCGATGACTACGCCAAAGCAGTGCAGTGCGCAAGAATCTGCCTTGGCCTGCTGTCGAAGGGCAACCGCGACTTGCACACCCAAAGGTCAACGGAAATTCCCTATCTCGGCGGATTGTTGTGCGCCGAGCGCACAGCCGAACACACATATTTATACAAGGAGGGCGAAGAGGCCGTTTTTTGGGGCGATGCGGCGGAATGTGCGGAGAGGTGCCACTTCCTCCTTCGCAATGACGAGCAGCGCCGGAAGATCGCCCGTGCTGGCAAGGCGCGTTGCCTTCGTAATGGATACACCAGCGAGCGCGTTATGGCTGGAATTCTTGACACTGTCCTTGGAGGCTAGACTAGTTTGCGCTTGCTCTCGTTGAATCCGGCTTCCGGCGCCAGCTTCCAGCGGACGATGGCATGGCTTACTGCCATCTGCACACTGTACCTGGTGGGCCAGCTCGTTGCCGGCACAAGTGTCATCGTGGCAGCGCAGTTTACCGTTGCCATCTTCTTCGGCTTGCTCGCCGTGGTGGCTGGCGGCGGCGTGAAGTCCGTGTTTGGCCTATTGAACCTGATCCTGATCGGCCGTTACTTGTTAATCGCGATTGCAATCAAGGTCGTTCTCCTGGAGCCGGCGGACAAGAACCTCCGTGAACCGGGAATGACTTCTTTGGTCATGATGGTGGGCTTTTTCGCACTGTGCGTCAGTACCGTGGTCGCGCGCGCCTTGCCGCAGCCATGCAAGGCTTTGTTCCCGTCCGTCCGGCGGCCCGAAGTCTACCTCTCGTTTGCGGTGGTGTTATTCGTGCTCTGCAATGCCGGTTACTTCGTTGGCTTGGCGCCCAGCCTGAATGGTGAAGGCGTCACGACTGGCGGAGTGCTTGGGTACGCACGTGTCCTGGGTTCTCTGAAGGCATTTGCCGTGGTGCCCGCCATGTTCTATGCGTGGTCATCGGGATCGCGACGCTTCCTTACGCACCCCCTGGTGCTCGCAATCCTGGGCGCGAGCCTGGCTGTAGGGATTTTCAGCACCGGAAAACAGGATGCCATGGAACCGGTGGTGTACTACGTGGCGATGGCCATTTTCCGCCGTGGCCTCCAGTACCGCAAGCTATGGATCTTCGGGACGGCGGCGGCCCTGTACTTCGCGCTCGTCATTTTCCCATATTCGCAGTTTGTGCGTGGTACGGGCGGGCGTGAAGGAAGCTTCAGTCAGCGGCTCGTGATCATGCAGGACGTGATGTACAAGGTGCTTACCGATGCGGCGTTCCGGTCCTCGATTGCCACCGATGCGATCGGACAGAGCGCAGGCCGGAGGTTGTATTGGGACTACAAAGTCCTGACCCCGTTGAACCGGCTTTCTCTGGTGGCAGATGCGGACCGGCTCATCAGCATCAGCATGCACACGGCGCCGACCGAATGGGAAACCATCGTCTGGGGCTTCAAACTGCTGACACCGAGTTTTCTATATCCGGACAAACCGATCTACGAGGCTGGCAACTACTACGCGCACTTGGTGAATGATGTGAACCCCATGGATCGTGACACGCAGGTCTCCTACGGCCCTTTTGCCAACTGGTACAACGCCTTTGCAATGCCTGGCGTCCTTGTCGGGACCATGGTTCTGTTTGCCGCCTTGTATTACTGGTTCAGGCTGTTCTGCGGAAAAGCGAAGTGGAGCCCACACGCGAGGGGCACCGCCATGTGGTTGCTGCTGATCGTTGGGACCTATCATCATAGGCTGGCGGAAGCCACCCTGCCCGGCATTATTTCCCTGCTGCCGATCCCAGTGATCGTGCTGGTGCTGTTCCTGATCGCAGAAAAATTCACCATATTCCTCCCAAAACTCAAACCGGTTGTTCCGAACGGCCAGTATCATCGGCGTCTGATTCGCAGCGTATGGTTGAGCACGTCCTGAAACGCACTTCTCTCGCACCGAGCTCATGAAAATTCTGCACGTAATCCGCACCGTCAATCCGGCTTGGGGCGGGCCAGTGGAAGGCATCAGGCAGCTCGGCGCCGCCATTGCCGCACGCGGCCATGGAGTGGAGGTCGCCTGTTTGGATGCGCCCGACTCGCCCTGGCTAAAGGACTTCCCGCTTCCGGTGTACGCGGTCGGACCGGCGCTGGGCACCTACGGATACGGCCTGCGCTGGACGCCCTGGCTGCGCCAGAACCTCCGCAATTATGACGTGGTGATCGTGAACGGCATTTGGCAGTACCACAGCTTCGGGACTTGGCGAGCGTTGAGAGACACGCGCATTCCGTATCTGGTCTTCACCCACGGCATGCTGGACCCCTGGTTCAAGCGGCAATATCCGCTCAAGCACTTGAAGAAGTGGATGTACTGGCCGTGGGCCGAATACCGCGTCCTGCGCGACGCCCAGGCCGTCCTCTTTACTTGCGAAGAGGAACGTCTGCTGGCGCGGCAGTCTTTCTGGCTCTACCGGTGCAACGAAGTGGTGGTGGGTTACGGAACTTCGTCTCCCCAGGGCGACCCGGTGAGTCAGGCGGAGGCGTTTTTCGCCCTTCATCCGGAGCTTCGCGGCAAACGCCTGGCTCTTTATATGGGGCGGGTCCATCCCAGAAAAGGGTGCGACCTGGCCATTCAAGGTTTTGCGGCGGCGCTCGGCGCCGATCCTGCGTGGCAATTGGTGGTCGCCGGGCCCGACCAGACGGGATGGCAGCGTGAACTTCTCCGGATGGCCGAAGCGGCCGGGATCGCGAATCGGATTACCTGGACCGGCATGATCAGCGGCGACGCCAAGTGGGGCGCCCTGCGGGCGGCGGAGGTCCTGCTGCTGCCTTCCCGCGGAGAGAACTTCGGCATTGTGGTTGCCGAAGCTCTGGCTTGCGGCACTCCGGTGCTGATCTCGGACAAGGTCAACATCTGGCGCGAGGTGCAATCCGATGGCGCGGGGATTGTTGCCCCGGATAATGCTGAGGGCGCCTCTTCCCTGTTGCGCCGCTGGCTGGCCATGACCGCCGCGGATCAGCAAGTCATGAAAGCCCGCGCCGGCGAATGTTTCCGCAGAAGGTTCGAGGTGGGGAGAGCCGCCGAGAACATCCTGAACGCGATCCATGCCCCGGCGCCGCCGGCACTATCCGAAAAACATGCGAATTCTCCTGGTTGCTGCTTATCGGAACGATAAGCAGGAAAGCATGCAGCGCTTTGCTGCCGTGATGGCCCGAGGACTGTCGGAAGGCGGCCACCGGGTGCGCACCGTCCGCGCGCCCTCCGTCTTTGGCCGCCTACTGCCTTTGCCGACGGGGCTCGGCAAGTGGCTGGGATACATCGACAAATTTCTGCTGTTCCCGGTGCTGCTGAAGGCGGCGGCGCGCCGGGCGGACGTCGTACATTTTTGCGACCACTCCAATCCCTTTTATTCCAGGTATGTCGGCCGGATTCCGCACGTGGTCACCTGCCACGATGTAATCCCCATCGCCAATGCTTTGGGCGAAACGCAGGACCATCAGATGCCGTGGACGGGCAAGATTCTGCAGCGCATGATTATGAAAGGCCTGGTGCGGGCGCAACACGTGGCATGCGTCTCGGCGCACACCGAGAAGGAGTTGCTCCGGCTGACCGGGCGCGACCCCGGCGCGACCACGCGGGTCTCGAACGGTCTGAATTACCCGTACCGGCTCATGGGTTTAAAGGAGGCCGGGGAGCGGTTGCGCAGCCTGGGAGTCAGCGGGAGGTTCCTGCTGCACGTGGGCGGGAACCAGTGGTACAAGAACCGGCTCGGGGTGCTGAAGATTTTTGCCGAGGTGATCCAGCACGCTTCTGCCGCCGAGCTGAAATTGGTGATGGTCGGCAAGGGCTGGACGGACGCAATGCGCGACTTCGTGCATGCCGGCGGCCTCGCCGATAAGGTTGTCGAGTTGCAGGGGGTTGGCAACGAAGACTTAGGCGCGCTGTACTCCTCGGCCGTGGCTCTGCTCTTCCCTTCCCTGCAGGAGGGCTTCGGCTGGCCCATTGTGGAGGCGCAAGCCTGCGGCTGTCCGGTGTTTACCTCCAACCGCCCGCCCATGACCGAAGTCGGCGGCAACGCCGCTGTGTACTTCGATCCCACCCAGACCGCGGCGGCGGCTGACGCCATTATCCAGCACCTGCCCCGGGTTCAGGAGATGCGGCAGGCCGGCCTGGAGAACGCGAAGCGCTTCCGCACCGAAGCCATGATCGCGGGCTATGTCGCCCTGTACCAGACGTTGGGCCGAAGCCCTGCCGGCGCAAGTGGCCGCTGGGCGGAAGCATTGGCAACCAATACTCAGAAGGAATACCTATAGCACTTATGGCAAGAATTCTCATCACAGGGGGCTCGGGTTTCATCGGCACGAACCTGTTGGAGCGCTACAGGTCCGAAGGACACGATCTCCTCAATATCGACTGCAAGCCTCCACGGAATGCGGCTCATCAGCGCTTTTGGACGAATGTCGACATCCTCAATAAAGAGCTCGTCCATAAGGTGACGAGGGAGTTCGACCCGGATTTTCTCTTCCATCTCGCGGCACGAACAGACCTGGATGGAAAGACCCTCGACGATTACGCCGCCAACACAACCGGCACCTTGAATGTAATCGAAGCCATTTCTGGCCTGATGCGGTTGAAGCGCATTCTCTTCACCTCGACCCGCCTGGTTTGCAGAATCGGCTACGTGCCCCAGGCCGAAGCGGACTATTGTCCGACCACCACCTACGGCGCCAGCAAGATCGCAATGGAGCAATTGATACGCGACGCCGACAACCGAATTCCGTGTTCATGGACGATCTTTCGTCCGACTTCAATTTGGGGCCCCTGGTTCGACGTGCCGTACAAAACATTTTTCACTGCGATTGCGAAGGGCCATTACGTGCATCCGGGGAACCGCACAATCAAGAAATCGTACGGATACGTCGGCAACGTAGTTGTGCAATTGCAGCGCGCGATGATGGCTCCTGCAGAGGCGACCGAGAAAAAGACTTTCTACCTAGCTGATTACCAACCACTCGATGTTCACGAATGGGCAGAACTGATCCAGAAAACGATGCGGACCAGCAAGATCCGAACAGTACCAGTTTCCGCACTCCGGCCCATAGCTCTGCTCGGGGACATCGCAAAGAAGGCGGGCTGGAGTAATCCGTTTCTGACGTCGTTCAGACTGGACAATCTGCTGACGGAGATGGTCTATGACGTGGAACCGCTGCAGCGGATCGCCGGTCCGACGCCATATTCGCTTGAGGATGGTGTAAAGGAGACCGTGGATTGGATGCATCGCCACGGTGAATTGGGATGACACATGCCTAAAGTCCAGGACCTCAGCTCTTTTCGGGTTCCATCCGGATTTCGCGGACGAAGCGCAATCGTGGTTCAGTTGTGGTGGATCGTTCAGGCAACGCTGTTCAGGCTGTCGCCCCAGGTGCTGTACGGTTTTCGAAGCTTCTTGTTGAGGCTCTTCGGCGCCCGGATTGGAAAGGGTGTGCTGATCCGTCCGAGTGCCCGTATCACCTATCCGTGGCATCTGGAAATTGGCGATCATTGTTGGGTCGGCGATGATTCGGTCCTCTACAACCTCGGGAAGATCACCATCGGAAACGATGTTGCGATCGCGCACCGGGTCTATCTCTGTACAGGCCTTCACGACTACGAGGACCCCCAATTCTCTATCGCAGCTTCTCCCATCACGATTGAGGACGAAGTGTGGCTTCCCAACGACATTTTTGTCGGCCCTGGCGTCACCATCGGCCGCGGGTGCGTCGTCGGTGCGAGGAGCACCGTTCTGAGAGACTTACCCGAAATGATGCTTTGCGCTGGATACCCGGCCAAGCCAATTCGCCCCCGGCTCACTCCCCGAGATGACATTCGTGAGGCACGCCATCGCGAGCAGGTTTGTGCCCTGCAAGACTGATCTCTGCTAACCATCCCAGCTTCGCAAGCGTAGGGAATCCGAATTCCCTTGATGGGGAGAAGTCGCTCCCTCAGGCGTCATATCAAACAGAATCCCGCTGAAAGTCGATCAGACGGCAACGATACAGGGAGCAATACATAATGTCGGCGAGTGTTGAACCACTTATCTCAGAGCAGGCGACGGCAGTATGGCGACGGGCCCTACCACGAAGCAACGGCGCTGCTGACAGTCGTCCTACAGGCAAAGAGTCGAAGCGGGTGGCCTATGTCCTGGTTGATCTGCTGCTAATCATTGTGAATGCGGCGGTCGTCTTTAGCTCGCGATTTCTCTTTAATTTCGTGGACTTGTCAAGAAAGACTCCGTACGCGAACGTTTTTCACCCAGCCTTGATCGGTCAGATTGGCTTCTTGGCCGTCTACGCGGTGCTATTGCTGCTGACGATGCAAAGTGAAGGCATGTATCGCTCGGCCAGGCTACGCTCAGTACTGGAAGACAGCTTTGCCGTTACCAGGTCGGTGCTTCTTGCCACCTTGTTACTGACTGCTGTCATTTACCTCTCGGGCGTGAACACGGTGTCGCGCATCCTGTTTGTGTTCACCGCAACCGCGGACTGGGCGACGTTGATTCTCTGGAGATGGTGGTTCCGTGGGGTGGTGGAACGCCGCGTGCAACGCGGCGAAGGATCGCGCAACACGTTAATTGTGGGAGCAGGTGAATTAGGACAAACGATCGCTCAGTACTTAGAAGAACACAAGGATCTCGGATACGTGGTCAAAGGTTGTTTGGACTCGAAGCAGGATACGGCAAATCGTTGGCTTGGCAAGATCGAGGATTTTCCTCAGATTGCGCGCGCACACTTCATCGATGAAGTCCTGATCGTAGCGTCGCTCGACCGGGAAACGATTAGCAAAGTTTTATGGAATGCGCGTCAGCAGCGGATCGACGTAAAGATCGTGCCGGATCTGCTACTAGGCCTGGGCAGGAGGACCCGCTGGGATTACGTCGGCAATGTGCCGGTCATCGAAGTCCACAAAGAGCCAATCCCGACCTTCGCCCTGGTACTGAAGAGAGTTTCCGACATCATCATTTCCACAATCGCCTTAATTTTCACAGGACCAATAATGGCCGCCTGCGCGGTTGCCATCAGAGTGGATACCCCGGGACCAATCCTGTATCGCTCGTGGAGAGTGGGAAAGAAGGGCAAGAGGTTCACCTGCTACAAATTCAGAACTATGGTGGAAGATGCCGAAGGGCTGAAAGGCAATCTGGCACATTTGAACGAACGGGAGGGAATATTGTTCAAAATCAGCAATGACCCGCGACTAACTCGAGTCGGCAAGATCCTCCGCAAATACAGTCTGGACGAGCTTCCGCAGTTTTGGAACGTGTTAAAGGGCGAGATGAGCCTGGTGGGACCGCGCCCGCCCGTAGTCAGCGAATACGAACAGTACAGTCTGGAACACCTTCGTCGGATGGACGTGACGCCCGGCATCACTGGATTGTGGCAGGTCAGTGCACGCCGAGATCCATCCTTCGAAAAGTATGTGGCTTTGGATCTGGAATACATCGAAAACTGGAATGTCTGGCTCGACCTACGGATCGCGCTGCAGACGGTTCCTGCCGTCTTAAAGGGAACAGGGCGTTAAGGCTTCAAGACAGTCTTAATAGCGAGCGAAATGACTGCACATCGCTACATATTGGTACTGGCACTCGCGTTATCGCAACTCGCGTGGGCCCAGCAGCAGCAGAAACGCGCGGTGGAGCCCATCGACCGGCAGGTGAACGCGGATGTTCTCGCGCAGCCGCAGCAGATGTTGCCAGATGTTGTCACGCACACTCAGCCGATCCCGGCCGACATCCTCGAACCACCGCAACTGGCGCCCCTCGATCCCGCGCGAGCTAAGTCAGTTGCGGCGAACCAGACGGCAAGCAGGTGGACGCTCGCGCCAGGGGCGAATCCCAAGGATCGTGGTTTCTCGACCACATCGCCTCCTGCGTTGAGCCAGCTTCCGCCGCCGGCCAGTTCATGGACGCTGGGACCGGGGTTGAAGGCAATGGAACAAAATACCTCGGCCAGCATAAATCCAGCACCAGCCGCGACTCAGGCGGCTCCGACCGCAGTGAGTGGCTTGATGCGTCCCAAGAGCGTGCCGGATAAGGCATCGCTTCCGCTAATCCCCGGCGGTGCTCTGGATCGGCGGGGAGATGGAACAATCGATACCGCTTTCCGGCCTGACTTTTCCGAGACTCGCAGCCTCTTCCAACGGGACGACTCCCGCCGGCGTCCCGATGATTCGGGTGCGGTCGGTGCCGAGACGGCAGCTACAGATACCGCGAGTAACGCCATCCTTCACGGCAAGCATTTCGAACCCATGCAGCCGATCCGGGGGCTCGAATCCCCGTTTGCTTCTCCAATGCCGGCCACACGCCAAACGCGGCAACTCTCCTCAAACGGATACGCCAGCTTACATTCTCACGCTGCCACGGGGCGAGAGCCCGAGTTGCGTGCGCAGTTGCGGCACCACCCCGAAGTCCAACGAGCCCTCCGATCGTCTTTGTCCTCTGGCCAACGCGGGGAGAAGCACACGCACTGCAACCTTCGACAACAATGCTCCACTCCGGCGGCCAAGAGTAAGAGTGGTTCCCGTATCTCTCGAAGATCTCAAGGCAATACTCGACTTCGGCTTGAATCGGCTCTGGGCAACTGACGACGACGGCTGGCTCCGCGGCCAAACCCACGACAATCATCGCAATGAGAATCCTGGTCAACGACTTTTCCGGGCATCCGTTTCAGATCCAGTTGAGCCGCGAATTGGCGCGCGCGGGACATACTGTGCTGCATACCTACTTCAGCGCCAATAACACGCCGAAAGGCTCAACCTCCGTCCTCGAGCACGACCCGCCCAACTTCGCGATCGAGGGATTGAAGATAGCGGGGGAGTTCAAGAAGCATTCGGTCATGTCGCGCGTCTTCGGCGACCTTGCTTATGGGAACGTGGCGAGCGCGCGGGTGCGGCAATTCCGGCCGGACGTTGTGCTGTCGTCCAACATGCCCCTGGACGCGCAGAGGCTGCTGCTGCGCGCCGTCCGCGATGTCAACGCCAGGCTTGTGTTCTGGCTGCAAGACTTGCTGAGCGTTGGGATAGAATTTGCCCTGAGAAGAAAACGAGTGCCCTTTGCCGGATGCGTGGGGTTATTCTACCGGCGGCTGGAACAGCGATTACTTCGCGCAAGTGACGCGGTGGTATGTATCGCTCCCGAGTTTCACAGCGTCATGGAAAAGTGGCGCATCGACTCGCCAAAGACATTTGTGATCGAAAATTGGGCGCCGCTTAACGAAGTAACCCCACGATCACGGAACACGGCTTGGGCAAAAGAACAAGGACTGGCCGGCAAGTTCTGTTTCATGTACTCGGGCACCCTGGGCATGAAGCACAGCCCGGAACTGCTGCTGCATCTTGCCAGGCATTTCCAGGCACGCAAGGAAGTGGTCACGGCAGTGATCGCCGAGGGCCCGGGTGCGGATTGGTTGCGAAGGAACGCGCATCGGGTTCGTCCCGGAGCACTGGTTCTCTTGCCCTTCCAACCGTATGACCGGCTGTCTGAGGTGTTGGCGAGTTCGGACGTGCTCATTACCTTGCTGGACCGCGACGGCGGCGCCTTTGCCGTCCCCTCCAAGACTCTGGCCTACCTGTGCGCTGGCCGGCCACAGCTCGTGAGCGCGCCGGAATGTAATCTCGCCGCCCGGATCGTGCAGCGCGCCGTGGCCGGGGAGTCGGTACCACCCGATCCCCAACCGCTGCTCGAGGCTGCAGAACGAATGCTCCAATGCGAGCCCCTGCGCCAGCGCTATGCCGCCAACGCGCGAAGCTACGCCGAAAATACATTTCAGATTGAGGAGGTCACGCAACGCTTCCTCGAGGTGTTTCACTTCGTGCTCGGCAAGCGCAGCTATGCTTGCAGCGCCCCCAATGACTCCATGCCGCTGTATACTGTCACAGACGCCAAAGGTCAAACCCGAAGAGTAGCGTTCCCGGCGGAAGTGAATGCTCTCGGCAGCATTTCACAAAACCCAAGCAGCTAAATTTATTAATCCCTAATCCCAGGAAAAACAAATGTCCATTAAGAAAGCACTTGTATGTGGCGCAGGTGGATTCATCGGCAGCCATCTGGTAACCCGCCTGAAGCACGAGGGCTACTGGGTTCGCGGTGTCGATTTGAAATACCCGGAATTTACCCCCACCACCGCCGATGATTTCATCCTTGCCGACCTCCGAGACGCGAAGAGTTGGGAGAAGTCCCTCGACGTCGAGTTCGATGAAGCCTATCAACTGGCCGCCGACATGGGGGGCGCCGGTTACATTTTCACCGGCGACCACGATGCCCACGTGATGCACAACTCGGCCATGATCAATCTGCACATGGCGCATTACGGCGTCGAGAAGCGTGTGCGCAAGGTTTTTTACTCATCCTCAGCGTGCATGTATCCGGCCTACAACCAGGAAGACCCGCAAAATCCGAACTGCGCGGAATCCACGGCCTATCCTGCAGCACCGGATAGCGAGTACGGGTGGGAGAAGCTGTTCAGCGAGCGCTTGTACTTCGCGTTCTTTCGCAATCATGGACTGGACGTCCGCGTCGCCCGCTTCCATAACATCTTTGGTCCCGAAGGCACCTGGCAAGGCGGACGGGAGAAGGCGCCGGCTGCTCTCTGCCGGAAAGTAGCCGAGCAAGAAGAAGGCGGTACGATCGCGATGTGGGGCGATGGCGAGCAGACCCGCTCGTTCCTCTACATCGATGAGTGTGTCGAGGCGGTACGCCGATTGATGAATTCAAGCTTCCGCGGTCCCGTGAATATAGGTTCGGAAGAAATGGTCACGATCAATCAGATGGCGGAAATGATCATGCAAATCGCCGGCAAGAAACTCGGCGTCCAGCACCGGCCCGGTCCTACGGGGGTTCGGGGGCGTAACTCGGATAACCGAGTCATTCGCGCCGAACTGGGCTGGGAACCAAGCATGTCTCTAAAAGAAGGGTTGACGAAGACCTATTGGTGGATTGAGTCACAGGTGGAGGCTCACCGCCCCCAGGCTTACGCTCACGCAGCCGGATAATACGGGCGACGGTACACGCCGTTCAGCCCACCACATCCTCTCGATCTCCCGCCTGACCCGCAGCGGCAAGGTGCCTTCCGAGATATAACTACACCCGGTTGGCCGCCCATGGCTGCTGCGCCCGCCTGATCTTCTCTTCCCTCATAATTCTTACGCACCCGTCCGCGTGTCTGCGCTCAGATACGGCGCCGGCGAGCTCCCTGGCTCACGGTTAGCGGATTACCCGCCAATTGAGCGTTGCCGTTGCCGGTGTCAGTGAGCCCGCCGTGGGATTGCAGAGCAGGAAATTCACGTTGTTCGTGGTCACGTAGGCCAGCACGTTGAGGCCGGAGGTATATCCGGTACCTGGCGCAGCGTTGAAGGCCCAACTGATGGTGTCGGTGCTGAGTGCCCCGGGGGCGCTCGTGGCCACTACCGTTGCACAGCTTGTGGCGGAGATGGAGCCGGTCCCGAGGGTGGCGGCGCCGGAAGCGACGAGCTTGGCGGCGTTGACTCCGCCGACTTGGACGGCGGTCGCGTTGACTGTTCCGGTGTCCCAGTCCAGGGTGATCACGGGAGTGGCCCCGAACTTATAGATTTTGACCCAGTGATTCACTGGGTCAACGTCCATGAAGGCGTTGCAGCGGGTCAGGCAAGTTCCGGTGGCATACGGCTGTTGTACAAAATGGAAAGCGGTTGCGGTCTGGTCGGAGATGAAGAATGCGCCTCGCGGGTAGTCGGTGGTATGGAAGTACTGCCCCCAGTTGCTGCCGATGTTGACCATGCGCGGGTAATTGTGGTAATTGACGCTGCCCGAGTCTCCGGTGTAGATGCTGGACGGAGTGTCGTTCTCGAACCAGAACATTGAAGTCGAGCCCGTCATCTGCCCCTTAGCGATCCAGCTCATAAAGCCAGCTTCACCGGCTGTATTCGGGAAGTACCCACTACGGCTCATCTGACCTTGGTGCGCCGCCAGCGCCCAGTAGTGCGGCACGCTTACGGTATCTGAGTTGGCCCACGTGACGGAATGCGGCTCTACAGTCAGAGTGCTCGAAAGCGTCTGCCCGCCTGGCGTCATCACGCTGGTGACTTCCGCGCCCGGCCACAGACGATAGCTGGGAGTGGTCAAACTCCACTGGCCGGTATAGCCCTGAATACCGTTGTTGGGGTGAGTCAGCCAAACTTCGAACTGTGTGCCCGAAGTCGAGCGCAGCACCGGGATCACCCAGTGCAGCGGATTGGACGCCGAGATCTCCGAGTACAGCGAGTGGGTGGCATCATCCGCGACAAAGGAGAAGTAATAGCCGCAGAGTCCGCCCTTGATGACGAAATCCGTGGTGAGATGGGGGTAACGAAATGAAGCCGTGAAGGTCGAGCCGGTGGTGGCTGAAACCTGCACTTGCTCGAACCCAGTCTTGTTCCCGGCCACACATAAGATATTCCCGGTTGAGATCCCAGTCATGCTGGCCGGAGTGACCGTGGCCGTTCCGGGCGCGGTGACCGCCGTTCCCAGCGTGGTGTTGACGCTCGACACTGGAAACGCTGCGCTCGAATCCGTCACTTGAAACAAGTTTCCGCCCGTGGGTTGGGTGCTCGCCGTAGCGTTGCCGGTGATGGCTCGCGTCTGATCTACCAGGTAGCGCCCCGCTCCCTGAGTGCCGTCGCCTTGCGTCACCTTGACTGTGACGGTGGAAGCTGTCGAGCTGGTGATCGTGCCGGTGTACTCCTGCGTTCCCTCCCACGCCATCAAGTCGATGCCTTCGCAGCCTTCGCCCGAGCCCGCCGAGAAGCCGCCATAGCAGCGCAGAATGCCGTAGTAAGCCAGGATGTCGCCGGTCGAATATTTATTGCCCCAGGAGATGTGCGAGAAGGTATTGCCGGGAGTGTAGGAGTTAGCGAAGTTCTCCTGCACCGCCTGCCAGGGCAGATTCACATAGCCGTTCTGGAAAATGTTGGCGCCGCCGCCGAGATAGAGTCCGTTGAGGTTGAGATTGGTTTGGTGCAGCCCCTTAACGCTGTTGGTGGTGGTGTAAACCGAATCCCAGCGGTGCCAGGCGGCGAAGTTCGTGCTGGGCTGGGAGCCCGGGACGTTCACGCCCGTCTGATAGTCGCCGAAGCGGAAGTCCTGGATCTGGACATTCGCGGGCATGGTGTTGAAACAGCCCTCGCCGGAGACCGGTTGGCCGACGTTGGCCCAGTTGCAGAGGCGCGGGTCGGAGGCGCTATGAGATGACGGGATGATGACCGGGGTGACGCCTGGCGCGCTCGGCGGAATCGACGCCACGGCGGCTCGCGTGCCGGAGCTGCCCACCACGGTTCCGCTGCTGTTAACGGAAGGCGGGGTCTGTGCCGGGCTCTCGATGGCGGCTGCAAACACGAGCGCAAGGACAAACAGAAGCAGCTTCGAGAATCCCATCGTTGTTTCCCTTTCCGTTGCCATTGTCTTTTCCCCTTTGGCCGACTGCTGGTTCTGTGTTCTGCGGGCGTAACCAGAGGCACTCACCGTGAACCGGCCCGGCGCTCAGTCTCCAGCCCCGGGTGCCGTAAAAGCTTACCCGCATTTCCAGTTGCGCACTATATTCACGGTGGTCACCTTCACCGGAGTGAACACGACCGGCAGGGCGGCTCGGGTGCGATTGGGGCGACCGGCACGGGCAACGCTGATCCTGGAGCGGCGACAACCACATCGCTAACTACCACTCTCAACAATTCTTGGGTCATCGGTAGGCAACGATTGGACAACGCGACGAACGGGGACGACCAACCACCTTAGCGCACGATCGTAAGAAACAAAGGGCCGGAGCATTTGCCCCGGCCCTTTTGCATGAATCCGATCGATTTGTCGTAACTTTTTACTTCTCTAAGGTGCCGGCAGAACCTCGCAAAGGCTGAGGTTGTAGCGATCACCTGTGGGCGCGGTGTCGTTGATGGTGACCACCGTACCGCTCGCCGGCGTCGTAGAAGTCTGCCGCTGCACCCAGTACGTATCCCCGATGGTGGTGGCCAGGTACTGGTGCACCATGGTTTGATTGGCGCCGACTGTCCGGCTGGTCGCGTTATCCCAATCGTTGCCCACGCCGATGACCCAGGAATTGTCGCGGGTGGTGGTCAGGGATGCGGTGGGCGCACCCGGATTCGCGGTGCCGCCGCCGGTCGCGCCGATCGCGCCCGAACCGCCTGTGCCGGAGGTATCCACACCGCTGAAGGTGACCACCGTGATCGATGCCCCCACGCTTTGCGACAGCGTTGCGCGGACGGAAGCGCCGCTCAGGGTAGTGGGGCTGAACGCTCGCCAGATCTCCGCCGTCCCCAACTGGGTGTTGGTTCGCTTCACCAGCGTCCACGTCAAGGCCGTGCCGGTGGCGTTGGCGACACCGGTGACGGTGATGCCCGCCGTGTTGCCGTCCGACGCGATGAAGGCCAGCAGCAGCTCATTGGTCTTGGTGGTGGTGAAGGTCGGCGAGGTGATGGTTGTGGACGAGGTGCTGCGGTCGGTCGAAACATTCTGGTCGATGGCCAACTGGGCCGTGGCGACGAAGTTCACCCCCGTCACGCTGATTCCGCTCACCGTCACCGCCTTGTTGGCGGGCGTGAACACAAAGCCCGCCTTGCTGGGCGTGACGGTATAGGACCCGTTGTTCAGATTGCTGAAGGTGTAATTCCCTGAGGCGTCGGCCGTGGCGGTTGCGCTCGCCGTACCGCTCAGCGTCACCGTGGCCGCATTGCCTCCGCTGCCGCTGATGGTGCCGGAGAGCGAGAACGTGGTTGGCGCCACAGCAGTGAAGTTCACGCCCGCGATGCTGACGGAGGCCACCGTCACGGGTTGGTTGGCCGGAGTGAAGGTGAACCCGGTCTTGCTGGGCGTGACTGTGTAGGGGCCGTTCACCAGGCCAGTGAAGGTGTAGTTGCCGGAAGCGTCGGCTGTGACCGTCGCGGTGGCGGTGCCAGTCAGGTTCACAGTAGCGGCGTTGCCGCCCGTACCGCTGATCGTGCCCGAAATGCTGTAGGTGACCGTGCTGAAGTTGAGCGCGGTGACGTTGGCATTGCTGACGGTAGCCGGCTGGCTTGCCGGAGTGTAGGTAATCCCGGTCTTGCTGGGTGCAACCGTGTAGGCGCCGTTGGCGAGGCCGGTGAAGGTGTAGTTGCCGGAGGCGTCGGCGGTGATCGTCGCGGTGGAGGCGCCGGTCAGGTTCACGGTGGCGCCGCTGCCGCCCGGCCCGCTGATCGTGCCGGAAATGCCGTAGGTGACCGTGCTGAAGTTGACTGCGGTCAGGTTGGCGCTGTTCACGGTGGCCGCCTGGTTCGCCGGAGTGAAGTTGAACCCGGTGTTGCTGGGCGTAACCGTGTAGGCGCCGTTAGTCAGGCCGCTGAAGGTGTAGTTGCCCGAAGCATCGGCGGTGGCGGTAGCGGTGGCGGCCCCGGTCAGGTTGACGGTGGCGCCGTTGCCGCCCGTGCCACTGATTGTCCCGGAAATGCTGTAGGTGACCGTGGTGAAGTTGACGGCGGTTAGGTTGGCGCTATTCACCGTGAGGGTTTGGCTCGCGAGGGTGAAGGTGAATCCCGTGTGGCTCGGGGTCACGGTGTAGGAGCCGTTCACCAGGCCGCTGAAGGTGTAGTTGCCGGAAGCGTCGGCCGTGGCCGTTGCGGTGGAAGCGCCAGCGAGGTTCACCGTAGCGGCGTTGCCGCCCGGGCCGCTGATCGTCCCGGAAATGCTGTAGGTAACCGTGCTGAAGTTGAGCGCGGTGACGCTGGCATTGTTGACGGCAGCCGGCTGGCTTGCCGGAGTGTAGGTCTTCCCGGTGTTGCTGGGTGTAACCGTGTAGGCGCCGTTGGCCAGGCCGGCGAAGGCGTAGTTGCCGGAGGCATCGGCGGTGACCAGCGTCAGCGGGGCGCTGGTGGTGTGGACGTAGGTGCCGACGCTGGAGCGCGGCTCCAGTTGCGCCCCGGCCAGGTACACCGTGGTGTTGTTCTCGTTCTCCATGTTCACAATGTAGCCAGCACCGCTGGCGTGGCTGGGACTGTGCACGAGTACCGAACCCAGGCAGTCGTGAGTGTATAGGTCGTATTCGGCCCGCAGGTGTTCCCCGCTCCCGTCATTCGCAGCGTGATCTTCTCGCCGCCAACGGCCCCCCGCGCATACAGGCTGAGGCTGTAGGTCTGCCCCACGGCAAGCCCGGAGACGGTTTGCTGAATTCCCGCCGCGGTGTAGGTAGTGCACATCGTTCCGCTGGCGGGCGCAACCATCTTGAGCGCCGTGTTGCCGCCCCACGGGTCGGTCACATCGCCGGTATTGGCCGTGAAGGCTGCGTGGTCGCAGTAGTACGTCCAGGGCCCAGTTCCCGGTAGCGTCCCAGCATCAAACTGCGAGTACAGCGCCATGTTGCTGGAGCCGGTCACGGTGGCGGCGCCGGCCAGGTTCACGGTGGCGCCGTTGCCGCCCGACCCGCTGATGGTGCCGGAAACGCTGTAGGTGGCCGCGCTGCTGAAGTTCATTCCGGTCACATTGGCGCCGGCTACGGTGACGCTCTGGCTAGCCGGCGTGAAGGCGAAGTTCGGATTGCTAGGTGTAATCCGATAGGCGCCGTTGGCCAAGCCGGTAACGGTGTAGTTTCCAGAAGTATCGGCGGTCACGCTCGCGCTCATGGCGCCGCTCACAGTTACGGTGGCGCCGCTGCCGCCCGTCCCGCTGATCGTGCCAGAAACGCTGTAGGTGACCGCGCTGAAGTTGACCCCGGTCAGGCTGGCGCTGTTGATCGTAGCCGCCTGGTTCGCCGGAGTGAAGGTAAATCCGGCCTTGCTGGGTGTAACTGTGTAAGCGCCGTTCAGCAGGCCGGTGAAGGTGTAATTGCCGGAGGCATCGGCGGTAGTGGTGGCGGTGGCTGCGCCGCTCAATGCCACCGTAGCTCCGCTGCCCATGGCCGCCGGGCTGATGGTGCCGCTGACGCTGTAGGTTGCAACTCCTGCAAAGTTCACGCCCGGGAGATTGGCGCCGTTAATCGTCACCGTCTGAGAAGCCGGGGTGTATTTGAAACCCGTATTGCTGGGAGTCACGGTGTAGGTTCCGTTGTTGAGCCCGCCGAAGCTGTAGTTCCCGGAAGCATCGGCGGTCACAGTCGCGCTGGCCGCGCCGCTCAGCGTTACCGTCGCTCCCGCGCCTCCGCCGCTGATCGTGCCGGACAGGATCCAAGGATTGGGCGCGGGCAGGATCTCGACAAGGCTGAGGTCATATCGGTCGGCTGTGGGCGCAGTATCGTTGATGGTAACGGCCGTGCCCTTCAGAGGAATAGGACTGCTTTGTCTCTGCACCCACATGGTGGACGCGGAGGCTGACGCCACGAATTGGTGAACCATGGTTTGATTGGGACCCAGGGTCCGCGCCGTTGCGTTGTCGTAATCGCTGCCTACCCCAAAGACCCAAGAGTTGTTTTGCGTGGTGACCAGACTGGCCGTAGGTGCACCGGGATTGGCATTGCCGGTGCCCGTCGCGCCAATGGCGCCGGAACCGTTGGCGCCCGCGGGATTGGCCCCGATGAAGCTGACCACGGTAATACTGGCGGCGACACTCTGGGACAGAGTGGCTGTCACGGAGACCTTGCTCAGAGCCGATGGCGCAAACGCCCGCCAGATTTCCGCCGTGCCCAGTTGCGTGTTCGTTCTCTGCACCAGAGCCCAGGTGAGGCTTGCACCGGTCACCCCGGTGACAGTCATGTTGGCGGTGTTACCGTCGCTTGCGATAAAGGCGAGCAGCAATTCATTCGTTGATGTTGTGGAGAAGGCGGGGCTGGTTATGCTGGTTGTCGCCGTGCCCGAATCCGTCGAAACCGTGGCATCAATGGTGGGCACCACCGTCGCCGTGAAGTTGACCCCGGTCACGGGGGCACCGTTGCTGCTTACCGTCTGGCTTGCCGGAGTGAAGCCGAATCCTGGCTTAGTTGGCGTCACGGTGTAAGTCCCGTTCGGCAGGTAGTTGACTTGGTAATTGCCAATGACGCTTACGGGAGAGGTCCCGGTGACGGGACCCGTCGCTGTTACTGTCGCCCCGACGCTAGCCGCAGCGGGAGTGATCGTGCCAGAGATGGAGAACAGGGTAGAGAAATTAGCCGTGGCATTGGCATTGTTGATGGTGAGGGCCTTGCTAGTGGGACTGAAAGTAAAGCCCGTGTTGCTCGGTGTGACGGTGTAGGCGCCGTTGACCAACCCCGCGAAGATATAAACCCCCGAGGCGTTCGCGGTGACCGTCGCGCTTGCAGCTCCGCTCAGGGTCACAGTGGCCCCGTTTCCGCCGGTGCCGCCGATGGTGCCCGAGATGGAGTACAGGCTGGCGAAATTAGCCGTGCCGTTGCTGTTACTGATGGTGACGCTCTGGCTGGCCGGACTGAAGGTGTAGCCGGCATTCGTCGGTGTGACGGTGTAGGTGCCGTCGCCCAAGCCCACGAGGCTGTAGGCGCCTGAGGCATTGGCCGTGGCGGTAGCCACGGTAATTCCGCCTAGACTCGCGGTTACGGTGGCTCCGTTGCCGCCGCTGCCGCTGATGGTGCCAGAAATGCCAAACGTGTTCTGGAATACGACATCCACCCAATAGTTGGCGCTGTTGAAAGTGCCCGCCGGGAAGCAGGGCTGGACGGTCGGGGTGCATCCCGCGGTGATATCGTAAGTGAACACTCCGTCGGCGCCGGAAACTCCGTTCTGCAACGCATGCAGCGGCGGATTGTTCACCCCGGCTGTCGCAAAATAATTGGCGTCGGAAGAGTAGTGTCCTACGGTAGTGTGGTAGCTGGCCACGTACGCTGTGCTGGCGGCGATTGGCACCGGGCTCGCGAAGGTCACCTGCTGCCAGCCGGAGGCGGTCTCATTCGCGAAGGTGGCTGTGGCCAGCAGCGAGCCGGTATTAGTCCACAGATTGCCCACATGCGTGCCGGTGTTGGCGGCGCTCTTGTAGAAGCGAATCCCGGTGATGATGCCGCCGGTATCGGCCTGGAACCTTACCCCTAACTCGACCGCTGAGGCATCTCCGGCATCGGCGGTGACCGGCGTTGCGGTGCTCGGCCAAATTGTGAAGAACGCGGGTATGCTGGTGGTAATGCTCACCGTCCCGGTGGCCGTCTGCGGCGGATTAACCCCACCCTCCTGCGAGCCCGAGTCCCTCACCTGCACGGTGAAGGTACTGGTCGCCGCAGTCAGCGTTGTACCGCTGATCTGTCCTGCCGGGGACAAACTCAAGCCGACAGGCAAGCTGCCCGCCACCAGCGACCAGGTGTACGGCTGGACGCCACCCGTGGCGGCCAACGTAGCCGAGTAAGGCACATCCACCGCAGCGTTTGGCAAGGTAGTGGTGGTAACGGCCAATAACGCCGCCCGAACCGTCACAGTGGTGTTGCCGCTGGTATTTCCGAGCGTGGCGATTATGTTGGCAGGGCCGCCGGCAACCGCCGTCGCCAGCCCGGCGCTGGTGATGGTGGCTACGCCCGTGTTCGAGGAACTCCAGGTGACCTGGCTGGTAATGTCTGCCTTGGTGCCATCGCTGTAGGTGCCAGTGGCGGTGAACTGCTGTGTGCCCGCGATCTGTAGCGTCGGATCGAGCGGGGCCACCGCGATCGAAACCAGCGTCACGGTTGAGGTCGGCGCATAAACCACGTCTACCCAGTAATTGCCGCTGTTGAAGCTGGTGTTGGGAAATACGCCGGGGGTAGTGGCGAAGAGGCCGTTGCCGCCGGATACCCCATTCTGCAATGCGTGCAGCGGTGGGTTGTCCACGCCAGCGGTGGCAAAATAATTCGAGTCGAAGGAATAGTGGCCTACGGTCGTGCTGTAGGAAGCCACATACACGGTGTTGGCGGTGACCGCGACCGGGGTCGTGAAGCTCACCTGCTGCCACCCAGAAGCGCTCTCGCTCGTGAACGTCGCAGACCCCAGCAGACTACCCGCAGCCGACCACAGGTTCCCCGTGTGCGTGCCGGTGTTGGCGGCGCTCTTATAGAACCGGATGCCCGTAATCGTGCCGTTGAAATCGGCCGTAAACTTCACGCCCAACTCGTATGGGTTGGCGTCGAGGGAGTCGAGAGTGCCCGGAGTTGCGGAGCTCGGCCAGATGCTGCAGGGACAGGACGGCGGCGCGATATTGATGCTCACCCCCGCCCCCGGCGTCTCCAGATTGCCGCTGTCGTCCACCGCCCGGCTGCGCAGCGTAGCCGCACCCGTGCCGGAAACCGTCCACGTGTAGCTCCAACTCTCGCGGCCATTGGCAGGATGCCAGGTGGCGCCGCCATCGGTAGACACTTCAACCCCGCCCACCACGCCGCCGCCGGTATCGGCCGCGGTGCCCTGAATGGTGACGGTCGACCCCGGCTCGAGATTGGCTCCGGAAGCCGGCGAACTGATGGTGGACACGGGTGGAGTGGTATCGGCGGAAGCCGATGCCGCCAGCAACCCGGCTTGTAGTGTGGCGGGCTGGACGCCCATATCGGCGAACAGGTTTACCGTCGCTTGTTGCATGTTCGGGTCGGTGACATACGGCCCGCTCCCGCAGTAAGTGTCGTGATGGTTGTCGAGTCCCCAGGACCACTGCACCGTGCCGGCCCCGAACACCAGGGCCTTGCTGGCGGCTCGGTACAAGGTCGAATGGTGCGTTGCCGCTCCCGCGCCATAGGTGGCGCCGTAATCGATCAGATAGTCGGTAGTGAGATTGTAGGTGGCCGTCGACAACGGAAACAGGCCGGCGGGACGAAATCCGTTGTCCGCGTCAACGTCCCACTCATAGCCCAGCGTTCCGCTGGGAAGAGCAAAGGTTTGCCCCGTGGTCTGACCGGCAATGGCCGTACCGCGCCAGAAACGCATCTTTCCATCGGCCGCCGGGACCTGCATCGACAAGTCGGTGTTGTCCGCTCCACAGCCACTGACTCGGAACAGGGTTCCGGTGACCGCATTTTCCGGCTGGCCACCATCGGCTGGGGGGCTGAACGTTGGGTCGCGCCAGGTACCCGTCCAAGTGGGAGGGTCGAGAGGGTCAAGCTTGGTTTCGCCGAGCGTCTCCTTGTAGGAAACCAAGGTGCGGTAGGCGGTCGAAGTGCCATCGATGCTGTTTTCCCATCGTGTCTTCCAGAACCCTCCGTTCCCGGTGAAGAAACCCAGGTTGACACCGGCAGTGCGGGCCGCTTGGATGTTGGTTCGCTTGGGTCCCGACCAATACTCGTCGTGCCCCGCGGACAGGTACAGCTTGTGCTGGAGGATCACACTCCCGCTGCGCGCCGCGTCCAGGCTGGTGAAATAGGTGACGTCATATCCATTGGCCTCCAGCCACCGGACCATAGGATATTCGGCGTAAAACACCCAAGATGCGGGCTCAAGACTGCGCGTATGGAAGGGACGGTTGTAACTGACCTTGTAGGCCCGCTGAGTGTTGTTGAAGACGCCCGTCGGACCGTACAGGCTGTGACCGCCAAAATCGTTATAGGCTTGCCAGGTTTCGTCCGAGGTTTGGAACAGAACGGCGGAAGTGCTGGAATCGTTGCGAACGATGAAAACAATATGACTGGTGCCGACGGTATCGTCGCGCACCAACTCCGCGAAATAAATGCCCGAGGTGGCGGTCGCCGGCACGGTCCAGGACGCCGATACCGCCCAGTTGCCGCAGTCCACCAGGTTAGTAGTTGCGTCCGTGACACACGCCGGCTGCGTTTGTGGCAGCGTCACCGAAGGCAGGATTGCGGTATTCAAAGCTTGGCCGACGATCAGCCGCGCCCCATCCCCCTGGTAGTACCCCATGCGATAGATGTCCAGGTGGTACTTGGTAGAGGTGGTGTTGATCTTGAAAGAGACAGTCTGCCCGACGTTGAAGCTGATATCGGTGGCAAACCCCTGGATGCTGGGATCACCAGCGCCGCTGATGTCCCATTGCGACTGAGGCGTCCCCGGCAGGCAGTTCTCCGCCTCAATCGCGTTTGCGGGAGAGCTGCACGAAGCATGAGCTGCAGCGGAAAAAAGAGTCAAAACGCTGGCAGCGACTAATAGCGCGCTCGCGAGGCGCAGGAGACCGCGAAAATGAGCGTTGGGGTTCACCAGTCAACTCCTTGGCTGATTTGGTGTAGCCCCAGGAACAGGTTCAGCCGAACAGGAACCACCAACTTTTACTCGGCGACTCTCCTCGCGCCCTGTTCCTAGCGGTCTTAGGGGAGGAGATTGAATTCCCTGATTCGGCCGCGGAGCCCGGGACCCGAAGCCAGATCGCGGGCTTTACGCCCTTGATCTGGATACCTGGGTGATGCATGGACAGTCATCGCAATTCATGTACCACGCAGATTCTGGGATGCCTAGGATGCCGCGCGTTTGAATCTCAACGATTTAAGGATTCATCCGAAAGAAAAATTTTCGATGGCGGCGGGACGCCTTTGCAATTTGTTGCATCTCTGGTGCAATCGGCCCGCTCAGTGCGCCAAGCTGGTTGGCCCGCGAAAAAGCGCGCAAAGAAGAGCAGTGAGATCACCGCAGCAACGTTGGCGGTGGTTCAGGCGCGGGAAGAGACTCCTCGAGAATTGCGCAGCACATTGACGGAAGGGCCAATGGGTTGGCAACGGACAACCCGTTACCAGCGCCACGTCGCCACTCTCACTAACCGCCCGGCCAACTGACGGAGCAGAGCCGCTCAGACACCTTCCGAACCGAACTACTGCGCATTGACGCGAAGCAGCAAGCCACTGCCTCCCTGGATGTGAAGCCGCCCTCGCTTGGACGCAATCCTTATCTGGCCAACAGGGTTTGTGCGTCCGGCATGAGCGATTTCCAGTTCAGGAAAGCCGTAGAGTCCACACGCGTCGGAAGAGAACAGCCACAGCGCCTGGGGGCTGTCGTTGCCCCCGACCTCGCCGCGACACATGCTTCCGTGCTTGGCCCTGAGGTGGACCAGCACACCGCCCGGCGCCGCACGGCCGACAAAACTGGAGCCGTTCGTCACCGGACCACCTTGGCCGTAGACTACTTCTCCGCCGATTTGGTTGGTTGTGATCCAGGCCCAGGGCGTCCCACGATCGGGACCGGTAGGTGGAATCTGCGCGTCCTCGACCTCCGTCATCGATGCCCATGCCCTCAGGTTAGTGATGATGGGGATGCTGCGATGGGAAAACCGGAGCCCGTCGAACTGCATAGAAATCTCCATCCCGCTCCCATTCTTCGCCGGAGCCACATTGACAATGTGGCCGACGATCCTGGCGCCGGCTGGAATTCTTCCGGCAGGCAGCGGAACATCCTGCATGATCCTGGCTGTGACCACTTGCCCAGGTTTGCTCTTGCCCGAGTCCAGCGAAGCGCTCAGCTCGGCAGGGAGCACAGTCCCTGCCGGGACAGCATTCTGCGCCCACGCCGCGGCCGAGAACAGCAGCAGACTGATCAAGAAAAATTTCATGGAATGACACTTCCCCGCTCAGCGGCCACGTGGATCACCAGCAACAACAACCGGGCCGCCTCTAACGCCGTGGCGACAGTTCCGGCGCGCTCACCAGCTCCCCGATCCCAGTGGATTGTACATTCCTGCGTTAAAGTCCCATCCTGCCTTGTAGCCCGCGATGTAGCCCAGGCGAAACCGCTGTTGATAGACCTCTTCGTCGCCATACTGCGCGGTGTATCCCTCCGTTGCCTGTGCGTAGGCGGAGCCACCCTGATCGTTGTAGTTGGCAAAAGCATGCGAATCGTTCCCGCCTTGGCGATAGCCCTCATCATAGCCAGCAACAAACGCCGGATCCTTGCGGCTCACCTTGAGCTGAACCTTGCTGGCATTGTTGTGATGCTTATCCGGCGACCCGAACGCGCCGAGCGCAAACGTCACCGTGAAGACCAGGACCCACGTTCTGCGGCGACTACGAAATGAGGAGAGAAACAACATCAGGCAGCCCTCGGGGACTAACCACCGCCGCCGTACTCCACGCGGTTCTGTTGCGCCTTCGGGTCGCCTTGATGGCGGGCGCCGTTGCCGCTGCCCTTCTCGCAATAAGCACTCGGAGCGTTGTAGCCGTAATACCCGTTGCGGAGGACCGGCGGACCATAGTCGTGGTAGGCGCCGGTGTAGTATCCGGTTTTGCTCCCTTCGTCGTAGCAATAACCTGCACGATAACCGCTGTCGTACGCTGGGCGGTCCGCGCTAGCGCTCCCGCTCGCATACCCGGCGTTCGGCTCGAGGTTATCCCGCCGGTCCTTCAGACCTTGCCGGTATCCCCGTTGATACGCCGGGGAGGTCTGGCTATTGATTTGATCGCCTGGAGAATTAGTTTTCTGAGCTCCCGCCGGCAAAGCCAGCAGGACTGCCAAACCAAACGGTCCGGCCAGCCAGCACGCTCGCAGAAGAATCTTCATAGAACCTCCTCGCGCCGTCGGTCTTAAGGAAGACGCGGCACCAGCATAGATGACAGCTCCGTCGGGTGGCGGCTCCTCAGCCTGCTCCCGTGCCGGGGAGATTACCCACCGGCGCCACCGCCTCCACCGGCTCCCAGAGGGTTGTACTGCCCTGAATTGAAGTCCCATCCCTCCTTGTAGCCCTTGATATAGCCCAGACGGAACAGTTTCTGGTAGGTCGCTTGGTCCCCGTACTGCGGGGTATATCCGTCGATGGCCTGTTCGTAGGCAGGGCCACTCTGGTCATTGTAGCCATTGGCAAGAGCCGCGGAATTACTTGCCCCTTGGCGATAGCCATCCATGTAGCCGGCACGGAATGCCGGGTCATGGCGGTTTACCTTGTTGGCCGCGCTGGCATCGTTGTGCTTAGCCGGCGCCCCCAACGCGCCGACCGCGAAGGCGGAGCCCAGTAGCAGGGCACACATTATTCGGCAGCTCATATCCCGCATCTCCCGACACTCTGTCGAGCGTCTGCCAGCAATCGAAGCTGGAATGGATGCTTTTCTGGTTAGCTAAATGCCGTCACACCAGAGCCGGTGGCGGGCGGTCGTACAGGCAGTGGACGGGCGGAGATAGGTGGCCTCTTTCGTCGGCCACAATCGGGGGAGCGGGGGCTGGCGCCAAGGCAATGGATACACTCACAACCGGCGGCGCCCAGCCATACGCGTCCCGATCCATATGCTGGACCTTGGGTGAGTTGGACTGAACGGTTACGGGTCCAGAGAGGGGCAGATTAAAGCGGCCTGCCAGATGTGCGCCGAGGGAGAGGATGGCGAAGCAGACCAACCAACTCCGCCATGGGAGAGGGCGCCGTTTAGCCGTTGCGAGCTGGCCAAAGATCGGCATGGAGCGAGGTCCTGGGCCCCGCTAGGAATAGATGCCGTGGAATGCTGAAAAGATGCACCGGTGTGCTGGCTGTGAGTTGCTTGCGGCTGTCTGTGAGGACAACTTGTGCGGGCAAAGCCGGCCTTCCTATGCCTTATGGTCGTGCGTACCCGTGAGCCCTTTCCTCCGGGCCATGTTCCACATCTCCGGCGATTCGCTGAGAAGACTTTCCTTTAAACAAGTGTCGATTTGGATGACGGAGGCTTCGACGATCTGCCGTTCCGGCCCGTCCAGTTTGGGAGCGCAGTAGGCGATAGGCTGCAGCGCGTTTCGGATTCTGTGGTTCAACTCCCTCCGAAGGCGTTCTCGTTGGGCCTCGAAGGACAGCAATTTATAGACCAGCACAGCTCCTACCAGGCCCCCCAACGAGTTGGACGCCAGCGCCATTTGAGGCTCCCGCCATCCAGAATGGAACGCCTGCCGCAACAGAAATTCCCCGACAAACTCACCGGCCATGACCAGGGCGCAAACTCCCGCTGAGATCAACACTCTGTGGAACCTGCTCTCGTAAAACATGGTTACCATCATGAGCGGCAAGCTACTGCAAATTGGTGAGGACGGTCAATTCTCCAAAGGTGGTGCAATTCCGGCATGCTTCGAACGCCGAACCAGAGCCGAAAACCTGTTTTATTGCCTGGCCGGGGCTGTGCCGCCTCGGAGGTAGGCATCGGTCTTGGCAATCCAGTCCTCGCGTGGGGGAGTGAAGATGTCGAGATCGACTGTGTCCTCGATGGCAACCGCCTCGTGCGGCACATTCGGGGGTATGCAGAGCACCTCGCCCGCCCGGACGGTAATCTCCTGATCCTTCAGGCTGAACTTCAAAGCGCCTTCCAGGATGTAGGTGACCTGCTCGTTGTGGTGGCTGTGGAGCGGAACCACGCACCCTTTTTTCAAGAGGATGCGTGCGATCATCACATTCTCCCCGACCACGAACTGCCGCTTCAGCAGGGGGTTCAAATCCTCAAGTTCCACCGACTTCCATGGGACGTACTTATGTTGTGCCATTTGCCGTTCCTCCCGCTTGGAGTGCTGTCTGTCCGAACCGTAATACGCCGCTGGGTAGTCTAATGCAACTCCCTCTTATCGAGCCGGTCCCTCGCTGGTCCCGGCGCGCTGCGCGGCGATGCCAGCCAGGCCCGCGCTGAACTCAGGGAAGGCGGCGAGCAATTCGACGAACTCCCGCTTGGGGATCAGCAGCACGTCGGTCGGCTTGGTGGCCTGCACGGTGGCGCTGCGGCCGTGCTCGTGCAGCAACGCCAATTCCCCAAAGTACTCGCCCGCTCCCAGCCGGGTGACGCTCACGCCATCGCGGATGATCTCCACTTCTCCGGAGCGAACCACGTACATGCTGTCGCCCAGGTCGCCCTGCTGAAAAACCGTTTCCCCCGGCTCGAAGTGTCCGGTACAGATGGTGCGCGAGGCCTGCACGCGCAGTTGCACCAGGTCCATGGGGAACAGCAGCGCCGTGAGCCAGTCCAGTGCCACCCGCAGCTTGCGGTTCAGGCCGGGCAACTTCATCAGGTAGATGGTCCGCCATAAGAACCAGGCCAGGAATCCGCTGAAGCAGAATCCCATCACCTCCGCAACCGCGGAGTGGTGGCCGAGCGATCCCATCTTGCCCAAGCCGCGAAAGGCGAATCCGCTTGGGGGCTGGCCGCGGAGCGTCGCCACAATATTAGCGGCTGCGGTCCGCGCTTCCCGCACCGCGTGCTGCGCGGTGGGCGGCGCCGTGGAACCGTCCTCCATGTGGATAGTGGCGCAATCGCCCAAAACCCACACCTGCCCCTCGTAGCCTTTGAGTTCCATCGTCGAGGTTGTGGGCAGTTTGCCCCGTTCCTTTTCGCAGTCCAGCGATTGGATCAACGGCACCGGGCCGGCGGGAACGGTGGAGACCAAGGTGCGCGTGGGGATGACCTCGCCGGTGCTGAGCACGGCCGTGTCCGCGCTGGCGGCGGCCAGGCGCGCCTTCAGCTTTAGGGTCACGCCCCGTTTGGCGAGCAGCTTCTGGGCGTACCCCGCCAGTTCCGCCGTGATCTCCGGCAGGATGCGCTCGCCGGAGTGCACCAGAAAACAGTTGATCTCTTCCTGGCGGACGCTGCGGAAGTGCCGCACCGCAGCGCGCACGAAATCGTTCAATTCGGCCATGACTTCCACGCCAGAAAATCCGCCTCCGGCCACCACAAAAGTCAGCAGCGTCCGGCGAAAGTCAGCATCGGTTTCGTTGTCGGCTTCTTCCAGGGCGTGCAGAGCGGCGTTGCGCAGGCGGAGCGCATCGCCCAGGTTGCGGAAAGGGATGGCATGATCGGCGAGCCCGGGAATGCGCGAGAAATCGTCGGTCGCGCCCACCGCGATCACCAGGTAATCGTAGGGGAGATCGAGCGTGCGGGGACGGAACGCGGGCGTCAAGCGAACGATGCGCTGCTTCAAGTCGATGCTGTCCACGTCGCGCACGTAGAGGCGCGTGCGCGGGCACAGCCGCCGGATGGGCGAGATGGTGTCCAGCAGCCCGATCGAACCGGAGATCACTTCCGGCAGCAGCGGCTGGAAGACAAAGTAGTCCTCGCGGTTGACCAGGCAGATATCAGCTTCGCCCGGCCCCAGCAGCTTTTCCAGCCAGCGCGCCGTATAGACACCCGCAAACCCGCCGCCGAGAATGACGATTCTTTTCACCGCATGCCCATACTACGGCAGGAGCTGACCCACCTTGCGCATCTGTTCGGCGAAGCGTTTGGGGTTATAAGCCGATGGGGTTTCCAGTTGCTGAAACAGGCCGGAGATGGCCTGCCGGATCGCCTGCTCGCTGGCCACGCGCTGGTTGCGGGCGAAGGCGATGAACAGCGAATCGAGCGCCATGGTGGCCTGCTCGGCGGTGCGCTCGCCGTCATCGCTGAGCGGACCGGATTGCGCCACGATGCTCTTCAGCAGGCGCAGCGTCAATGGCCCGTCATAAGGCTGGGCGCTGATCCGCGAGACCAGCCTTTGCGCCGTCTCCGCGCCGCGCTGCGCCGTGGCCGCGACTTTCTCCCGGTCCGGGCTGAGACGGTTCATCGAACTCGCGAGCTCCTGGAGGTCGGAGCCCAACTGGCGTCCGTCGTCCGGATCGATCTCCTTCACCAGCACCCGCAACAGCCCATAGCGCGCCGGGTTCCAGGCGGCGACGCCGGGCCGCCGGCCGCTGTAGCCGGTCTCCTGCCGCCAACTGTCCTCGGGGCGGGTGAGCGCGTGGTGGCAGGCGAAGCAGTCCATTTCTGCATACTCCGGCCAGTTGGAGCCACGCGCGCGGCGGGCGAGCTGCGACAGTGACTGCGTCAGTTGCACGCCCTGGCCGACGCTCCACGCCCGCACGTTCAGCCACGCATCTTTATCCAGCGGCTCCTTCCAGTGGCGCGGCATGACCGCGGAATAGGAATCGAGCTCGAAGGTCAGGTCGGGATGCCCGGCAGCGATCAGCTCGTGGTTGACGATGTTGTTCTCCGTGCCGAGATGGCAGGAGAGGCATTTTTCCTGCCGCTTGGCCAGGTCCTTGGTGTCGTACATGCCGACGCGGACGGATTGCTGGTGCGTCCAGTCGCGCGCGGTGTGCGGACCCAGCCAACTGGCGGCCGGACCGTGGCAGCTTTCGCAACTGACGCCGTCGGTCAGGTCGAAGGTGCGGGCACGCGCCGCCATGGGGACGTCGAGCGTGTGGCAGGTGAGGCATTCGCGCGCAGCTTCCGGTTTCTGCTGCAAGCCGAGATTGCGCCCGATGCGCAAGGACAAGGGAGAGCCCAGGCCCGAGAATGCCTTGGCATGTTTGTCCTGGACTACCCAGGTGCTGTACTCGTTCTGCTGAACGTGCGTTTCCTGGCGCGGCTGGATGCCGCCGTGGCACGCCGACGCGCTGCACGATCCCGGGCCGGTGTACTGAAAGACCGCCGGAGCCGGCGGCGGAGGCGATTGTTGTGCGGCGGCGGTGAGCGCCGCGACCGACAGCATCCCCCAGACGACAGTGCTCCCCGCGACAGTGCGGAGTCCTCTCGGTCGCTGCCCCTTCGGTTGTGGATTCATGCGGGGGTAAGTGGCTTATAGCGAGTACGGCAGCGGAAGTCAATGCACGCGGAGATGCGGTGGCGGGTCAGTTTCCGAAAAGCCAACCACACGTCCATTTGGAACCTGGAACTTTCCAGCGTAATCCGGGGCGGTTGTGTAGAAGCCTATTTACGATCGTAATCCAGCTATACTCGCTCCACTCGCGGTGGCAGCCCGTCGACGAAAACTCGTCAGGAAGCGGAATTGTTGAGCGATTTTCTTCTGTGCACTAAATAGAGGGAGACCCCCAACGCCAGCAACGGAAGTACATAACCACGGACGAAGGTCACGAGGCCGCCCTCGGCCTCGGCGATTTCGTAGTGCAAAACTCCGTCGCTTTCATATCGATTGATTAGGAGGATGAGAGGCTTTGGAATCTTCTGAAACCAAGCGAGGTAGGACACCTGTGTCTTCTTGGACCGGTGTGACGCATTGAGTTGAAAAGTCGCTGTGATTCCAGAATAGCACCCAACCTGCACGGCTCTGCGCAGAGGCCCGGCTTCGGCGATTGTCTGTTGAACGATAGCTGCCGCCTGTGGAGGTGCGGTTCCGCGCATCTCCAAAGCGTGGACAATGCCTTGAAGGTCACGCGGCGGGAACAAGACAGAATATAGAAGGGGCAAGAACGTTCCAACCACCCAGAGGCTCGAAAACACAAGCAGCCCAATCGCGAACGTTCGGGGCCTCAGCTTGAGAAACACTAACCCCTCCGGATCTCTGGAGCCTGTCGGCGCTGCGTGTTCGCCGACTTGCCACCCAATTTCTAGTGTATCCTGGCAGCGGCAACGAGCAGGACTAGTACACCAATACACGCACCTTTCACAGCACTGCATGGTAAGCCATGCCCGCACCGTCCCGCAGTGACGCTGCTCACATCTTCACCGCGTAACGAGTTCTTCGCGCCAGAGCCTGTGCTAGACTGCACTCCCACCAGAAACATCTTCCGAAAGTCTGGCCGGCGAACACGCGCAAGAACTTGTGCCGGGCCGAGTTGTCGGCGAGGATGGCGCCAGGATCGCAATGGGTGTGGAACAAAAAGAGGGTCAGCCGGGGGCCGCGGCGCATCCCGAGCATGCGCCGGCGCAGTGGGGCACCTCGCTGGGATACGGCGAGCCCATCGAGCCCGATGAACTGCTGAAGATTTCCATCTTCGAAGGGGCATCGAAGGGGCTGCTGGAAAAGAACCGCGGCGCCGTGGTGCGGCGGCACTTCAAGCCGGGCGAGATGCTCTGCCGCGAGGGCGAGTTCGGCTCCACGGCGTTCTACATCCTCGAAGGCAGCGTCGAAGTCTTCATCTCCAGCCCCATCGCGCACGTCTCCACCGACCACCGCTCCGGCGGCTTCTTCCGCAAGCTGAAAAGCCGGCTGGTCGGCCGGGCGCAGGACCGGCGAGATGAGACCGAGAACCAGCGCTATATCCCCATCGACGCGCCCGTGGACCTGGCCTACGACCATCCTTCCGCCGAACTCGGCGCCGGCGAGCTGTTCGGGGAAATGACCTGCATGAATTTTTATCCCCGCTCGGCGTCGGTGCGCGCGGCGACGGATTGCGTGGTGCTGGAGATGCTGCGCAACATCGTCGACATCCTGCTGAAGAACCCCAAATTCCGCGCCCAGGCCGACGAGAAATACCGCAAGCGGGCTCTCGAAGAGCATCTGCGCAGCGTGCCGCTGTTCGCCGAGATCGGCGCCCGTGAGCAGACGCAGGAAGCCGCCGACTTCCTCGAGCAGTTGCGCCAGCAGGTGGAGCTGGTGCGCTTCAATCCCGGGCAGGTGATCTGCAAGCAGGGCGATCCGGCGGACAGCTTCTACCTGGTGCGCATCGGGTTCGTCAAGGTCAGCGAGTCGCATCCCGGCGGCGAGCTGGTGCTGGCGTATCTCTCGCGCGGCAACTACTTCGGAGAGATCGGGCTGCTGGGCGGCGGCGTCCGCACCGCGACTTGCGCGGCGCTCGACCACGTCGAGGTGGTGCGGATCAAGGCGGATGAATTCAAGCTGATGCTCGAGCATTTTCCGCACGTGCGCGAGCGGCTGGAGGCGGGCGTACGCGAGCGCGAGGAGCAGAACCGCAACGCGCTCAAGATGGTGACCTCGGTCCCGCTCGAGGACTTCCTGGCGCAGGGGCTGATGGGCGCGCAGAGCCTGCTGGTGCTCGACCTGAGCCGCTGCACGCGTTGCGACCTGTGCGTCCGCGCCTGCGCCGATTCCCATGACGGCATCACCCGGCTGGTCCGCGAGGGCCTGCGCTTCGAAGAGCAACTGGTCGCGACCTCGTGCCGGCAGTGCCGCGATCCGCTGTGCATGATCGGATGTCCGGTGGGCTCCATCCGCCGCCGCAACTCGCTGGAGATCATCATCGAGGATTGGTGCATCGGCTGCGGGCTGTGCGCGAAGGGTTGTCCGTACGGCAACATTAATCTGCATCCCATGGGCGGCGGCAAGCCGGCGGAAGCGGGCGGACAGCCCATGTCGTCGGCGGAGGCGAAGAAGGCGGGCGTCAAACTGAAGGCCATCACCTGCGACCTGTGCACCGGCCTAGACGAGCCGAGCTGCGTCTACGCCTGCCCGCACGACGCCGCGCACCGCGTCGAGCCGCGCGGTTTTTTCGCCAGGCTGCACGAAGAACAAGGACGAGCGGAATGAGGCGCCGGCGTGGTCATTGATTGGGCGACACACCGGAAATGGGTGCTGGCGAGCGCGGGCGCAGTGGTGATCGCCGCGGTGGCCTACGTTCCACACGCCGTGTCGGTGCGCACCAAGCCGTTCGGCGGGACGGCCATGGGCATCACCTACGGCGCCGCCGGGCTGGCGCTGATGATCTTCGCGGGATTGCTCGGCGCCCGCGAAAAAGTTCCTGCCTGGCGCGTGGGGCGAATGCAGGCCTGGATGCGGGCGCACTTGTGGCTGGGGCTGCTGAGCTTTCCCGTCATCCTGTTCCACGCCGCGTTCAGCTTCGGCCACGGACTGACGTGGTGGCTGATGGTCCTGTTCACGGTGGTAACGGCGAGCGGGATTCTCGGATCCCTGTTGCAGCAGTATCTGCCGCGCATGATGACCCGGCAGGTGCCGCTCGAAACCACCTTCGAGCAGATCGACGACGTGCAGAAGCAATTGATCGCAGAAGCCGAGGAACTGGTCGCGGCCGCCTGCGCACCTCCGAAGCCCGCTCCTGCCGTGAAGACGGAAGCGGCAGCGGGAGCGGCTGTCGCGACGGCGGCGGCGCCGGCCACGCCGAACGAATCCGCGGCCAAGCTGCAGTCCTCCTGGGAATCGACCATCCGCGTGTATCTCGAACAATCGACGCACATCCGCCAGGGCCGGGTGAAGAGCCGGGAGGCGCAGCACGCGCTGCGGCAGTTGCGCACCCTGCTTCCGCCCGCCATGCACGACAGCGTGGCCGCGCTCGAGGACATCTGCGGCGAGGCCGGCCAACTGCGCAGGCAGACCATCCTGCACTACGCGCTGCATGGCTGGCTGATGGTGCACATCCCGCTTTCGTATGCCTTGCTGGCGCTGAGCGCGGTGCACGCGGTGATGGCGCTGCGCTACTGAGGGGAATCTCGTGCCACGACAGAAACGCACAACCAAAACCCTGGCGCAGCGGATCGACCTCTCGTACTTCAAGCGGCCGCATCCGTTCCGGCGCTGGCGGCTGTGGCTGTCGGTGGCGGCGCCGGTGGCCGCGCTGCTCTGGCTGGGCGGACTGGCTATCGCCCGCCGCGATACCGTCTACAGCGCGGGCCCCGTGTCTTCGGCGCACGCCGTGTTCGGAGCACGTTGCGAACTCTGCCACGTGGGGCGCGGCCGCGGATTCAGCAAAGCCGTCAACGACGATAACTGCCGTACCTGCCACGACGGCCCGGTGCACCAGCCGAACCAGGTGTTTACGCCGCCGTGCGCGTCCTGCCATTGGGAGCACCAGGAGAGGACGCGCCTCGAACTGGTCTCCGACACCGGCTGCACGCAGTGCCACTCCAGCCTGGAGACGAAGACGGGAGTACACCAGTTCGACCCGCGCATCCTCGGATTCAACACCGTCCACCCCGAGTTTCGAGCGTTGCAGCAGGGCTTCACCGATCCGGGTACCGTTAAGCTGAACCACGAGGTCCACCTCAAGCCGGGCTTGAAGGGACCGAATGGAGCGGTGCAGATGGAGTGCGGCGATTGCCATCGCGTGCCGAGCCAGGCGTCGGGATGGCCGTACGGCACGGCGGAGTTCCGCAACGCGTCGAGCAAGGCATCGCCGGACCGGCCGGCGGCTCCGCCGAACAATGCCTACATGGCGCCGATTGCATACGCCAAGCATTGTTACGCGTGTCACGTGCTGCTCTTCGACAAACGATTCACCGATCCGGTGCCGCACGACAAGCCGGAGATCGTGCACAAGTTCCTGGTTCAGAGATACAGCGAGTACATTGCCGCGAATCCTTCGGAGGTGCGCAACGTCAGCCTGCCGGTGCAGCGCATCCCGCAGCAGCCCGAGTTGACGCTGCCTAGGACGCCGCAGGAATGGGTGACGTTCCAGGTGGCGCAGGCCGAGCTGCTGCTGTGGCAGAAGACGTGTAAGGAATGCCACGCGGTGCGTCCGACTGCGGGGCCGCTGCCCGAGATCGCGAAGTCGGCGATCACGGCGCGCTGGTTCCGGCACGCGGCGTTCGATCACCAGCCGCACCGTATGCTGGATTGCACCGCGTGTCACACCCGCGCACCGAAGAGCCGCGAGACCAGCGATATCCTGCTGCCGGGAATCAAGCTGTGCCAGCAGTGCCACCGCTCGGAAGCGAAGACGCCGCACCAATCGGCCGAAGCGCGGTGTTTCGAGTGCCACACCTATCACGATTGGAGCAAGGAGCGTCCGGTGAAGGGCAAGTACGGAATACGGCAAATCGTCGAGGGAGGCGCTCCGCGGGGCAGCGCGAGCGGCGCAGGAGCGTTGATCCCCTAACGCGAGCCCGAGGCCGGCGCGGTTTCACGAGGCGCACCCGGCGGCGCGTCGGTCACGCTGAACAACTCCCCATTCCGCAAATACAGCTTCTGCATCTCTTCTCCATTAAAGGGACGAGAGCCGCGCCTGCCGAAGACGGCGAGCTGATTGCCGCTCTCGTCCACGGCGCGGTCGCGGTCGATGCCGCGGGAGACGGCCAGCGCCGGGCCTCGCGTGCGGTAGGCGGCAATCAGCTTGGGCGAAGGGCGCGGGCTGAAGCCGTAGTGCGCGGGATTCTCGGCAGGCGAAAAGACCTGCACCACGCGCAGCCCGTTTGCGCCATCGGCGATGTAGGCAAACAGGCTGGCGCTGGCGGAGCCGAGCTTCACGTCGCGCGCGTCGTTCAGCGCGCCGCCGGCATTGAACACCTGGTCGAGTGCGGGACGCTCGGGCCGTTCGACGTTGATGATCGCTAATCCCTGCTTGCCGCCGGCGACGTAGGCGTAGGTGCGCGCGACGTAGATGTTGCGCGCGTCGTCGAGCGGAACGGTTGCGCCCGCGACGACTCGCGGCTTATCGAGCTGCGTCACATCCAGGACCTTCAACCCCTCGCGGTCGACCACAAAGGCGTAGCGGAACTGGACGGCGATGCCTTGCGGTTCGTGCAGCTCGGGAGCGCCGATCTCAGCCGTGACACGCGGCGCCAGCGGATTGTCCAAGTCCACCACGACCAGGCCGCGGTCGCACAGTACATACGCGTAGTGTCCGGCGATGGTAATGCGCCGGGCGCCAGCCAGCGCGCCACCGGGATTGAATGCCAGCGCGCGCTTGAGGAAGTTGTTGTTGGGGTCGCCATCCAGCAGCGTGCCCACGCCGGGAGTTTTGCTTTTAGGATTGGCATCGCCAATCACGACCAGCCCTTCTTCCTTATCGGCGACATAGAGGAAGCCGTACATGAGATGGGGGCGCTGCTCCTCGTTCTCCGGGCGATGCGTCCGCAGCGGATCGACGGCCAGCGTGGACGGAGCAGCCACCGCCATCGCGTACTTTGTCTTCACGTAGAACTGCTGGCCGACCGGCGACACGGGAGCAGTCACCATCTTCTCGGAGAAATCCTTGTTATCGATGTTGGCCACGTCGTAGACGCGCAAGCCGCCCTTGCCGAGCGCCGCGTAGAGATACTCGCCGCGCAATTGCAGATCGAGGATCTCGCCGCCGGCGTGATGGTCGGCTTCCTTCAGGGCGTGTCCGCCGGCGACGAACTTCTTGTAGTCGTCGGGATAGGCGATGCGATGGAAGTCGCTGCCGATCACCGCCGTGGGCTCGGTGTGCTCGGCCACGGCAACGGCATCGAAGCCCTTGCCACCCTCGGCCACGTAGATGTAGCGCCCCATCTGGTTGACGAAGCCGGTGCCCTGGATGAGCAGGTTGGCCATCCAGGCATTGTTGTCGCCCGCGCGCGACATGTGGCAATCGGTGCAGCGCTTGGTTTCGCTGGTGCGCACGGTGTGCGGCACGTATGGGCTGAAGGCCTGGCCGCTGAAGCCCTCGGCGGAGACGGTTTGTTGCAGGTAGTAGATCCAGTCGCGGTTCTGGTTCTGCGAGCTGACCAGCACGGCGCAAGCCGAGCGGATGGGCGCCACGCGGTGGCCGGTGACCGTGCCGTCGATGCCGAGCATGTAGGCATCGTCGCGCAGCACCTGGAAGTTGTACGAGGTCCAGTTGCGCGTCATCAGGCCTTCGTTGTGCAGCATGGGCTTGCGCTGGTTGGCGGTCATCGCCAGGTGGCAGCCGAAGCAGCTCGTGGTCCACGAGCTGTGGCAGGAGTAGCAGGTCATGCGGCTGTTGCTGTGCGCAAGTTTGGACGAATCAGCCGCCGCGCCCCAAGTGGCGCCGTCCTGCTGGATGGTCTTCGCCAGGCGCGATTGCTCGCTGTAGTGCGGACGGCCAGGCGTGATCGTGTCCAGCACCTGCGCCACCTCCCACTGCAAGTTCTGGTCGAGCATGGAGCGCTGGTAGAGCAGGCCGTCCTTCCAATAGAAGCGGCGCATGCGCCAGGGCGTGTAGAGGCGTTCGAGATGCGTGCCGCCGTTCGGCGCCGCCGGGCCGGAGGAGATCAGCGTGGCTCGGCGCTCGATGGTGCCGTGACAATCGGTGCAGTCCACCTCGATGGCGTTGCGCGTCTCGCCGTAGAGTTTGCCGTTGCCGTGGCTGTCCTGGGCGAAGTGGCAGTCGACGCAGTGCATGCCCTTTTCCAGGTGAATGTCCTTCAACTGCACGGCCTTTTGCAGCTTCTGCTCGTCAGTAAAAGGGATGATGGCGCCGTCTTTGTCGAGCAGATTGCCGTGGCGGTCCTGCTTGAAAACGGCGCGAAAGATCCAGCCGTGGCTGTGGAAGTCGGCGAACTGCGTGTCCTTCAGCTTGCGGTTGAACTCCGCCGTGCCGGTCTTCTCCAGGAACGAAGGATCGAGCCACAAACCGCGAGCCGCAGCGCCCTCGGGATTTTGCGCCTCGGCGCTGGCCAGCTCAGGCGCCGTGGGCGTGTGCTGAGCGGTGGGATACATCGGTTCGCCGTCCACTTCGTTGTCCCACCAGGTGACGCCGAAGTAGCTGGCCACCATGTTGGTGCCGGGATGCATGTGGCACACCATGCACTGGCTCGACGGAATGGAGCGCGTGAACTGGTGGCGAATGGGATGGCCGGATTCGTTGCGCGGGATGGTCTGGTCGGAAGTGGCCGCCCGCCCGGTGTTGCCGTGGGAGGCGTAAACGCCAGAGTGCTCGGGCGAGCGGTCGTTGGCATAGACCACGTGACAGGCCGAGCAGCCGCTGGCGCGATAGTCGCCGGGATGATCGTTGGTTCCGGGCAGCGACAGCAGGGGATCCATCAGGCGCGTCTTCTGAAGTCCCAGAAACACGGGATCGGTGCGGTTGATGGTGCCAAAGCCGCGGTCGCTGAGCTTGGAGTCGGGACGTCCCGGAGCTTCGTCGGGCAGCGGATTGCCGACCTCGGCGCGCGCGCCGCCACCGCGCTCGAACACGCGCAGTACGTTGCCGGGCTGCGAGATCTCCCAGCGCTCCAGCGGCTCGAGGAAGGGGAGAATGCCTTTTTTCTGCGTTTCTTCGGCGGTCGGCGGCGGCCAGGTTTGTAGGCGTTGCGGGGTCCCGTCAGGCGCGTAGCTTTCGCCGAAATGTGGATTCTTCAGCGGGAACGATCCGTTGTTGTAGAGTGCCGCGCCCCAGAGCATAGCGCCGTGGGTCATCATGCTGCTGCGCACCGCGCGCGCTTCGGTGACGTGGCAATCGGCGGTAGCGCAGGTGGAATCGAGCACGCGCAGGTCGCCGGGATTGACGAAGCGGATGTACGCCCAATCTTCCTTCAGCCATCCGGTATAGGCGCGGACGGGATTCGCCGAGCTGCGGGCATTCTGCGGAAATCGAGGCTGCGGATGGGCGCGGCGTTCGGCATCGCTGTAAGGCGGAGTCCCGATGGCGGAGCCAGCGGGCGCGGTGACGGACGCGTCGCCGCCGTGGCAGTCAGTGCAGCCGAGACGCACCGTTCCGGTGGCATGCATGGTGGGCTCATCGGTCTTGTGGCAGCTCGCGCAACCTGCGCTCTTGCGTTGAACGTCGTCCGCGGTCTGTTCAATGCGCGGGCCGGGCTGAGCCTCGGGCGCTTGCGCCCGCATCCGCAGCACGCCGCAGAGCGCGATTGCGATCACCACAAGCGCCGCGAATGTGATCCTCAAATTACTCAAACCAGGCCCTGCCATTTTCTTGTTAAATGTCATCCTGAGCGACCGAGGGTCCCGGGCGTCTTTTCCAGCCCGGTAAACGGTCGCGAAGGATCTTGGTCTTCCACGCTCGCCAGCTCCCAAGGGCCAAACCCCAGCTTCTGCCAGAATCTTACGGCACGCCTGAAGGTGCCCCTTCACAAGCTTATCTGCCTCAAAACTTCAACTTCACATTGGCGAACACCGAGAACAATACCTGGCCGGTATAGATCTCGCGGAAGCCTTGCCACGGCGTGAGCGCGGAGATTCCCGACGTGACGATCATGTTATCCGTCAGCGGCGGGCGATAGCGCACGCCCACGCTGTAGTCGCCGCCGATGCCGGCATGCACCGGCTGCTGGAACAGCAGCAGCTCGAGCGGCTGAGTGTGCGCGAAGCGCAGAAAGTTGACGTTGGCGAAAGTTTGCAGCTTCGGCTTCAGATCGAAATCGGCCCCGACGTTCCAAAGGAGCAGCCCGGGGTTCACGAAGTTTGCCTGCCCTTCGAACTTGCTGGAGCGCAGGCTGGGCAGCAGGCTGTCCTGGCTGGTCAGCTCGATCTTGATGCTGGTCAGGCGAATGTCTTCCTTGTTCCAGAAGCTGAAGATCCCGCCGGCGAACGCGGGCGAATCGGCGATGGCATCGAAGCCGCGCGCGGTCGAGTCGCGCGGATTGCCGTCACCCGAGGCGTAGAAGAACGAACTCCGGAAGCGTATCCAGTCCTTGTCGAGCGAGAGTTCGAGCGCGGCCATTTGCGCGTTGATGTCCACGCGCTTGCCGGCGATGGCATTGAAATCATCGTGGCCGAGCGCCTGGTAGAAAGCGTGGCTGACGTTGATGCGACCGATGTGCCCGTTGCTGGTCCAGCCCAGGTAATAGGCGCGGATGTTGTGCGGCCGCAGCGCGCCGTTCGCGACCACACTCCCGATTGCCGCCGGGCGCACCAGGAAGCCGTTCTCATCGTAGTGGGTGCTGGCGTTGTCCTTGTCGTAGTGGAAGCTGAATTGGGTGGTGTAGCCCTTCCAGATGAAGTCCTGGAGGTAGGTGTTCGCGATCATCACCTGCTGGTCGCGGCGCTGGAGGCGGTTGAGCAGGCTGTTGGTGTCTTTTTCGAGCAGGTCGAAGTAGGCGAGGTTGTACTGGATGCGATTCGACCTGAGATTGCCGAAGATGCGCACTCCGGGCTGCTCTTCGACAAAAAGGAAGCCGCGGAAATCGCTGCTGAACTGCTGGATGCCGGCGCGGACGGAGACAAAATCGTAGTTCGGACTCAGGTCCTTCAGCTTGTACTCGAAGAAGGCTTCCTGCAGGCCGAGGTGGGCGTCGGTGCGGTCGGTGCCCTTGCCAACGTCCACGTTGACGATGCCATTCTCTTCCGTGTGCAGATAATTCACGTTGACGGCGGGCGTGATGCGGATGCGCCAATCCACGGGACGGTAGGCGGCATCGCCGTGGAAGAGGTCGAAGCTGAAGCGGAAGGTCTGGCTCAGGAAGATCTGCTCGCTCTTGCCGAAGAATCCGTAGCTGCCGGGATTGGCGGTGCTGACGTCGCTCGGCACCGGCACCCGGCGCGCGTCGAAGAAGGTGTTACTGGAGGCCGTGAAGTTGAAGAACGTCTGCTGTCCGAAGACGGGAGAATCGCCCTTCAACTTGCGGCGATTGAACGGGTCCCACCAGTGGCTCTGGACGTAGGGGAACTCGCCGCCCTTTTCGTAGCGCCGCCATTCCGGCATATTGATGTCCCAGCGGTCGGGCGTCTGCACGTAGAGATCGCGGTCTGACGGCTGCGGTTCGGGCGGAACCGCGGCCGGGGCGGCGTCGGCGCGGGGCAGTTCGCGATACGCGCCGGCCATTTCCGGCGGAGCGCTGGGCGCGGGGCCAACACCGCGCCACGGAACACTGGGCGCTCCGGTTCCCGGGGACGCACGCAAGGTGATGGCGACCATCGCCACCTCGCCGGCGCTCACCCGCAGCGGCACGCTGCGATAGGCTTCCCATCCGCCAGCTTCGCACACTACCTCGTACTCCGCGGGCTTGAGGTCGAGCAGGCGGAAGATGCCGCTGGCGTCGGTGGCCGATCGCAGCGCCTCCGCGCCGGAGATTTTTCTCAGCGTGACCTTGACGCCGGGGATGCCATGACCCTGCTCATCGCGCACCCAGCCCTGAATGGCAGCGGTCTGCGGCGCCTGCTGGCGCGGAATCCGCTTTTCCGGGATGGTTTGTGCGCTTGCTATTCCCACTAGGCACGCCAAGAAAAGTGCGGGGGCGAAGCGAGAACGCACACCGAGGCGATGGGGGAACGGGATCATGTCCGGGGGACAGTGTTTGGCTTCCGCTCTAGGTAGCACATCGCGGTTTGGGCAGCAAGGAAATTGCTTGCCTGGATTGTCTGGTGTGGTGCGGGCACGCGAGCGCCGTGCCGCGGTGATTGTCGGGTGCGCTATAGTACAGGCCCAAGCACAACTTCTAGCGATGGGGTCGCAGCAGCAGCGCATCGGTGATGGTTCCATGTCTTGCCGTCGTTCTTACGCGGCGACGTGCTTGGCGCTATTGCTCCTGCTGGCGCCGCTGATGGTCTCATGCGGCGGGGCGTTGACGCCTACTCCGCCGCCGGTCGTAGCTCCCGTCACACTCTCGGCCGCCGATGTCAACTCCGTCGTCCAGCAAGCTGCTCAGTCGGTAAATGCTCCACTGGTGATCGCTGTGGTAGACCGCCTGGGGAACGTCTTGGCGTTGCTGGTCGAACCAGGTGCGCCCGCCACCGCGCAGGGCAACTTCGGCCAGACGGTGGACACGCGCGACCTGGCCATCTCGCTGGCGCGCACCGGAGCATTCTTCAGCAACAACCAGGCGCCGCTTTCGTCGCGCACGGTGCGGTTCATCAGCGGCGTGCATTTTCCGCCGGGCGTCGCCAACGCGGCCAACGCCGCACTCTATGGGATCGAGAACACCAACCGCGGATGTCCGCTGGATCCAAGCCTCGTTCCCGGCGCGCAGGTTGCGCTTGCGAGCTCATTCAATGGAACGGCGCTGGGGCTCGGGATCACCACCGGCAAAGCCAACACCAGCGACAGCGATTCCAACGCGGTCAACCCCGGAGGCGTGCCGCTGTTCAAGAGCGGACAGCTCGTCGGCGGAGTAGGCGTGGCGGGAGTCGCTCCGGATGTAGCGGAGTTCGCCGCGTTCTCTGCTGCCGCGGGCGCCGGATTCGGCGCCAACCCTGCGCCGCCGGGAGTGGTAGTGATCGATGGGATTTCACTTCCATTCGTCAACCAGACCACGCGGCCAAGCGGGGTCGGTGCAGGTGCGCCGATTGCGTTCAGCGCAGGAATCGCCGGGACAACGCCCCCCGATGGCGACTTACTTCCCGCCAAGGCGGGCACGGTCGGAGGGCTCACGCAGGCTGACGTTCAGACCATCATCAACAACGCGGTCGCGACCGCTGAGGTCACGCGGGCAGTGATCCGGCTGCCGCCAGGTTTGCGCACGCGCATGTCGATAGCCGTGGCCGATCTGGACGGCACCCTGCTCGCGCTGCATCGCATGCCGGACTCAACCGTTTTCAGCATTGATGTCGCGGTGAGCAAGGCGCGCAACCTGGCCTACTTCTCAAGCGCCGCCGGAGCGGCCGACCTGCCGGGAATGCCTCCGGGGACAGCGGTCACCAACCGCACTATCAGCTTCGGCGCGCAACCGTTCTTTCCGCCGGGCATCAATGGATCCGGGGCCGGGCCGTTCTTCAACCTTTACTTGAACGATGTCGCGCATCCCTGCACGCAGGGATCGCAACCCGCCAATGCCAACCAGAGCGGAGTCGTGTTCTTTCCCGGAAGCGTACCGCTCTACAAGAACGGCGTGCTGGTGGGCGGACTGGGCGTGAGCGGCGACGGCGTGGACCAGGATGACTACGTCGCCAACGGCGGCTCAGCCGGATTCGGAGCCCCTGTAAACATTCGCGCCGACCAGGTAATCATTCAAGGCGTACGCATGCCTTACTTGAAGTTTCCGCGGAATCCCACTGATTAGAGGCTCTCTAGGGCGTACCGTCAGTTCGGGCGTCTCTTCGATTGGCCTCTTCGGCCAGAGAGCCAAGGGCGACTTGGAGGGCGGGTTCTTCGGGCTCAAGGCCTAGCTCAAGCTGTTCTGCCTGTCCTATAGCGGCTTCCCTTGGCTTCTTCTGCACCCAACGGCTCAAATAGAACACCGCAATGACTGCGCCTGCAAACTCCATGACTGAGCCGAACAGTTGAACGACTGGAAACTGTCGTTCCTTAGGAAACAGCACGGACCCACTTTGACGAAAGAACTCGTTGAGGATTGGTATCACCAAGTACCAAATTAGATTGCTGATGAACCGCATCACGGCCATCGCAAACACGACAGCGAGAGCAATCTTGCCCACACTCCGCCTGAAGATGGAGTGCTTGAGTTCTTCCAGAAACGCTCTGGGATTATCGTCCACGCTGGGCAGCCTGCTTGGAGCCATTGTGGCACAGATGCCCTACTCTGCGCGCTACTTCGTCTCCATTACGTAAACGCCGTCCCAGCCCGCTGCGGGAGGATGCTCCAGGTATTCATGGCAGCGGCGCAGAAATTCTTTGCTCGGGCCGTCATCGGGATAAGTCACCAGCAACTGCTCAAGTTTTTCGATTGCCTGATGCCAGCACTGGGAACGATAAGCGCAGAGCGCGTCGGCAAAGCGGACCAACAGGTCGTCGTATTTCGACGCTCCGTTGGCGAAGTCCAGCAGTTCATAGATTCCCACCGGATGCAGCTTGCCTTTCACGCGGATGCGATCCAGTTCTCGGGCCACGAAGCCGCCCCCGACCTGCTGGCGGGTAAATTCGCTGATCACGATTCCAGTGTGGTAGTGCTTGTTGATGCCTTCCAGGCGCGACGCCAGATTGACGTTGTCGCCCATCACCGTCCAGGCCAGCCGCTGCGGCGAGCCCATGTTGCCCACGCTCATGGGACCGGTGTTCACGCCCACGCCGATGGCTAACTGCTTCCGCCCCTGCTCGGCCCACTTCTTGTTCAGGTCGCGGAGGCGCCGTTGCATCTCGATCGCGGCGGCGCAGGCCCGATGGGCATGGTCTTCCTGCGGCACCGGCGAGCCCCAGAACGCCATGATGGCGTCGCCGATGTACTTATCCAGCGTTCCGAGACGGTGGAAGATGATGGAGGTCATCTCGCCCAGGTACTCGTTCAGCAGCAGCACCAATTCGTTCGGAGTGAGGGCCTCGGAGATGGTGGTGAAGCTGCGGATGTCGGAGAACATCACCGTCAGATCTTTCATCTCGCCGCCAGGGCTGAGATACTTGGCCGGTTCACGCTCGATGAGTTGGATGACCTTGGGCGAGACGTATTGCGAGAAGCTCCTGCGGATACGGCGCTTTTCCCGCTCCTCGAAGACCATGCGATAGGTGGTGATGCCGGCGTAGTCCAGCAGCAGGGTCGCTGCCGGGATGGCAAAACTCAGCCACATGTCCCAGCGCAGAAAGGCCTGGTCCACGAACAGCGAGAAAAGCGCCAGCGCCAGCAGCACGGAAGCCATGGCGAGCAATGGCCGGACGCGCGAGAAGACGTAGCCCATGACCAGCCCGAACGCCACGATGAACGCGAGATCGATCGCTTCCTGGTTGGGGCCGCGCTTCAAGTAGCTGCGGCCCGGCTCGCCCGCGTGCAGGAGGTTATCCATGATGTTCGCCTGGATCTCCACGCCCATGAACGCGGTATCTTCCTGGAAAGGAGTGTTGCGGATATCGCCGATGCCCAGCGCTGTTGGCCCCACCAGCACCAGGCCGTCGCGAAAGGCCGAGCCGGGCACCCTTCCATCGATGACATCGATCATCGAATAATGCGGAAAAGTGTTGTAGGGGCCGGCGTAGTTGATGGAGATGGTGCCGTCGGGCGCAGTCGCGATGCGATGCGGGCCCAGGTCGATCCGCTCCAGACCCGCGGCGCCCATGTATCCGGCGACCTGCTGGTCCGGGATGCCCTCGTATTGCTTCACCGCCTGGAACGCCAAGGACGGAAAGTAGTCGAGATCCTGATAGCGGATGAGCAAGGTTGCGCGGCGGAAGGTGCCATCGAAATCCGCATTGGCATTGATGAACCCATAGGACTTTGCGACGTCGGCCAGCACGGGAATGTTGGGCTCGATGCCCCAGGCGATCTGTCCCTTACCCTGCTCCCAGGCCTGCGGGATCTGGAAGTCCTCGCCTTTGTGTTTCACTTTAACGATTTGCGGGAAAGGCTGTCCCCAGAGCGTGTTGTAGTAGGCTTCGGCCGCCTTGGAATCGGTCTCCGCGGCGCGCTCCCGGCTCAGAAAGATGTGGCCCAGGATCACGTTTCCGGCCTTGGCCATGGCGGCCGCAAGAATGGCGTCGTTATCCTTCTTCCCTTCGGCGGAACGGAACCGTTCGACGATTTTCGGACCAGCGTTCGGACCGATCTCCGCCTGCAATTCCTTCAAGGCCTCGACGGCGGAGTTTTTCTCGGGCGTAGGGAAAGTCTCATCGAAGACGATGATGCGGGCGCCGCTGGCGGACAAACGTTCGATCAGGCTGGCATAGGCGTTGCGCGGGATGGGGAACGTCCCCATGCGATGCAGGGTGGTCTCATCCAGACCGACGATGGAAATATGCGGGTCGTGCGGGCGCACGCCGCGCAACTGGAAACGCAGATCGAGCGAACGCAGTTCCAGGTTCTGCAGCAGGGCGAAGATGCGCGGAGACCTCGCCTCCGGCCCGGCGTCGAAGAAGGCCACCACCCCGAGCAGGGTTACAGCCAACGCGATCAGCAGTTCCGGCCGACGCAGGACGCGGACAAACTGGCGCAGTCTATCGCGGAACGGCAAGGGTCTAGGCATCTCCCTACAAAAGGGCCTGCCCGCGGCCGGCTACTTTGCAGGGCAACCGGCGGCGGCGACGCCGATGGGGTTGCAACCGGGACCGCCGCGAGTCGTCCCTACCACGATTCCGGCCACAGCGCCGGAAACAGCGAGCCCGATGATCACATTGCGCACGCCGTGGGCCGCTTGAGACGGGCCGGCGCGAGGCGGTTCGACGTCCGTGGCGGTCATGGTCTCATTCTGCAGCGAACGCGGGGTCGGCTTCACCACCGGCACGATGTCGTCTCCCACCTCCACCATGCTTCCGGCCGCCACTGTTATCGCGCCCTGTGCCGCAGCCTGTTGCGCGGCTGACGAATTCTGATTGAGCACGTGGGCGCCGCCGATCGGAGTCACGCTCAGCAGACCGGTGTAGCAGATCACCAGCGTGCGATGGGCGGTCACACCGACGTAGAAGTCGGTGCCGATCACGCCGATCACCGCCTGCGGCGTGTGCACCTCGAACTTGGCGCCGGGATTGGTGAGTTTGACCACCCGGCTGCGCATGGCGCCGATCCCCATTTGCACCGTTGTTTGTTGCGATTTGGCATCGTGCTGGAGGACGCGCATCTCAGTATCCGAGCCCATGCTGAGCGTGGAACCGTCGGTCAAGAGGGCGCGCAGGCGGCCGCTGTGTTCGGTCTTCAGCAGATCGTTCCAATCCACGTCGTCTTTGGCTTTCGTGGGCTTGGCATTGCGTTCCGCCGCGGGAACGAGCGCGCTGACCTCGCCCGCGCGCTGGGCGGCTTGAGGAGGCTCAGACCAGCACGGCAACGTTGCCATCATGAGGCAAAGCACGAAACTAACGCAGCGATGGAACATGGCACCCCCCTATGCGGTGTGTGGTTCTTGATTATGCGTTCCCGCAGGTGGAAGGCAATATACCTGAATTCTAATGACTCTGGAGAGTAACGCGCGAGTGACGCGGCCCCCGGGAGTCTGACCAGCAACTGGAGGTACGATACTGCCGCTTCCGTCGCAGCGCAACGCGCCATCATGCTGGCCGAATTGGTCTTCTTACTCCAGCACCTCTTCCAGCTCTAGCGTGACCAAATGATTGAACGCCGCGACCGGCGTGTGCGGCGCGACAAACTGGGTCCCGCACGCCGTGCAGCGCACAGCAGTCTCGAGGATCTGCCAGGTTTGATTTTCACAGCGGCAGGTGTACCTGTCAGCCATAACCTCCTCCTTGAACGAGATGGTGCGGCATCCCTGGCGGAGCAATCCCACTCCAACATCGGAATTCTTGGGGAGCGCCAACTCCTGTGGGTCGGCCAGCAGCAAGGGGGTGCGCTCGCATTCCGCGGGGTGCGCCCTGACGCGCGAGCCGGTGAGTGACGGGAGCACCCATACCTCCCCCTCCAAGGCTGCTCTAACCTGAAGTGAAGCGTGGGGGGCCGCGGGAACCGGCGGCCAGCGCAGCAGTTTGTTTTCGCTGCTGCAGGGCTCAGGCGGGACAGTATCTTTTCGCCGCTCGCTCGCTGTGACTATCCCTTTTTCAAGGACCGGTGGCTGTGATCCCGGGCACCATTCTGTGTGAGGACGGAAAGCAGCTTCAACCAGCGTGCGGGAGGAAAAAAGGGGTGTAGAATCTTTGCTGTATTCGAAGTAAGAAAGGGAATCTTGGGTGAATATTTATGGCTACCGTAGCAGTGCCCAAGGTCAGAATTGCCGGCGGCAGCTTTCTGCTGGAAGAACGCAATCCTAACGACGTTTTCACGCCGGAAGACTTCACCGAAGAACATCTGCAGATCGCCAAGACAGCGGAGGAGTTCGCCACCAACGAGATCGTGCCCGCGGCCGAGAAGCTCGAGCACAAGGAATGGGCGCTCGCGCGCGACCTGATCAAGAAGGCCAGCGACCTGGGCTTGAGTTCGGTGGACATCCCCGAAGCCTACGGCGGCACCGACATGGACAAGGTTTCGTCCTGCATCATCGCCGACAGGATCTCGAAGTACGCCGGCTTCGCCACCACCTGGGGCGCGCACACCGGCATCGGCACGCTGCCCATCGTTTATTTCGGTACCGCGGAGCAGAAGAAGAAGTACCTGCCGCGGCTGGCCGCGGGCGAGACCGTCGGAGCATACGCGCTTTCGGAATCCTCTTCCGGCTCCGATGCGCTCAATTGCCGCGCCCGCGCGCAGCTCTCGCCTGACGGCAAGCACTACATCCTCAACGGCGAAAAGATGTGGATCACCAACGCCGGTTTCGCCGACCTGTTCACCGTCTTCGCCAAGGTGGACGGCGAAAAGTTCTCGGCATTCCTGGTCGAGAAAGACTTCCCCGGATTCGCGGTGGGTGCGGAAGAGCACAAGATGGGCATTCGCGGCTCCTCCACCTGTCCGCTGATCCTCACCGACTGCAAGGTGCCGGCGGAGAACCTGCTGGGCGAAATCGGCAAGGGACACATCATCGCCTTCAACATCCTCAACGTGGGGCGCTTCAAGCTGGGCGCCATGTGCGTGGGCGGCGCGCGCAACTCGCTGCAGGCGGCGGTCGAGTACGCCAAACAGCGCAAGGCCTTCGGCAAAGTGATCGCCGACTTTGGGCTGGTGCGCGAGAAACTGGCCGACATGGCGGTGGGCGTGTTCACCGGCGAGTCCATGGTCTACCGCACCATCGGCATGATCGACGTTGCGCTCGCGGAGATCGACAAATCCGCCGCCAATGCCGCGACCGAGATCCGCAAAGCCATCGAGGAGTATGCGGTCGAGTGCTCGATCCTCAAGGTGTGGGGCTCGGAGATGGTGGACATGGTGGTGGACGAGACGGTGCAGATCTTCGGCGGCTACGGTTTTGTCGAGGAGTACCCTGCCGAGCGCGCCTATCGCGACGCCCGCGTGAATCGCATCTTCGAGGGCACCAACGAGATCAACCGGCTGATCATCACCGGGTGGCTGCTGAAGCGCGCCATGAGCGGGCAGATTCCGCTGCTGCCCGCGATCAAGAAGCTGATGGATGAAGTGCTCTCCGGGCCGTCGATGAGCGAAGGCGCCGAAGGCGTGCTGGCGGCGGAGCGCGCGATGGTCGCCAATGCCAAGAAGGTTTCGCTGTTCGCCTCCGGCATTGCTTCGCAAAAGTACATGCAGGCGCTCGCCGATCAGCAGGAGATCATGGGAGCGCTGGCCGACATCGTCATCGAGACTTACGCCGCGGAATCGGCGCTGCTGCGCGCGCAGAAGATGATCGAGCAGCAGGGCGAGTCCGCCACGCAACTCGCCGTCAGCATGGCCCGCGTGTACCTGCAACACGCGCTGGAGAAAGTGGAGACTTCGGCGCGCAAGGTGATCACCGCCGTCGCCGACGGCGACATGCTGCGCACGCAACTGGCGATCCTGAAGCGGCTCTCGAAGTACGAGCCCTTCAACACCATCGCCCTGCGCCAGCAGATCGCGCAGCGCGTGATCGAGGCTGGAAAGTACGTGACGGTCTAGGAATGCCACGGATTGGCACGGATCGTTTTGATCAGTGATGATCCGTGGCGTCTTCGCCGTTCTCCGGCATTGGCCCGCCGCCAGCTCTCCGTGTGAAGACACTGAACGAAATCTATTCCTCAGTCTCGACGCGGCGCCGTTACGAAGTCTGGTTTCTTCGTATCGGACTGGCGAGCGGCGGTGGAGCGTGGTGGTTCCGGTACTTGCTGATGAACCCTGGACGCTGTGGGTGCGCCGGAAATCCACGCGGGAAACCGGTTCAGGTCTGGGCCACGTGGTTTCCGCCCGAAGGCAAGCCTCAAAGCTTCATTCAGGGATTTTCCCTGGATGGCCTTGATCTCAGCGCCAGAGGCCAAGCCCCGTTCCACTTCCGAATCGGCAACCAAGGGATCGAGGACAACTCCTGCCAGGGCGCGCTGGAAGTTGACGGACATTCGATTTCCTGGGACCTACACTACCGCTCCAACTTTCGGACTACGCTGAGCGCCAAGGGCTGGATTGGCTTTTCGCAAACGCCGCATTCCGACGCGCGTTTTTCGGGGCGGATCACTTTCGATGGCCGGAGTTTTGCAGGGGACCCTCTGGGGTTTGGGGTGCAAGGACATAATTGTGGATACCGGCATCGCAACTTCTGGACCTGGGCACATGCGTATTTGCCTCGGTCCGATGGGAGAGTGAGCACGCTGGAAGCATTGGTCTACGACATGCCCTTCGGGCTGGTGTTTCGAAAAGCGGTGCTGTGGCACGATGGGAAAGCGCATGTCTTCCGTCGCCTGGAGGAGAAGAAGAGAGACCCGGAAAACCTGCAATGGGAGTTCCGCTGCGGCACGCAGGGTGGATTGCAGATGGAGGTTGCGCTTGACGGCCGCGGGTCCAACCTGCATCGCCTTCCCTACCTCCAGACCGATTGCACAGGCAGCTTTGAAGTTGCGAACAACAGCCTTGCGCGGGCAGCCGTTCAGGTGCTAGAATTGGGCGGCGGGTTAGCCGAGGAGTTTGAGACAACAACCGGCGCGGTGTTGGAGATGGCAGGTCGCAGTTGACCCCTCGGCAAGCGCCTGCAGCCCTCCACTGTGCCCGTGCCATCGGTGACCGGCATCACTGAAAGATTCTCCCTTCCGGACTAGAAATCGAGGCGTTCTCACTGAGGTTAAATCACTACCGATTTGCCCCGATCAGGGCAAGCCGGCAAGGAGATTACATGCGGCGGCTACTTCTCTGCGTTCTTGCTTTGTTCCTGGTATCAACTGCTCTCCCCTGCTTCTCACAACAAACCGACATCAGACAGTTCGCCGCTTTTGGAGGCTTTACCTATCTGGCCACACCATCGTTGAATCTGGCACAGCGCGGATTCGATGGAGACCTTGGTTACAACTATCGCAGCTGGCTGACGTTTGGTTTCGATTTCGGTTACTACACCGGCCACTCTACGCTGCTGCCGAACGACCTTAACCCAGGGTTCGTGGCGATAATACCGCCGCCACTTCTGCCAGGCCTCGCGGCGGGAGCGCCTTACAACATTTCGACCCAAACGTATGAGGCCGGGCCCCAACTCAATTACCGCGGACTGAAAAAGGTGACCTTTTTCGTGCGTCCGGCGCTTGGGGCACTGCACTCGGATGTCACGGTACTGCTGCCCACAGCAGCCTGCGCCGCCCTCCCTGGCGGGTGCTCGAAATCCGACACAGTGCCGTTCTACGGCTTCGGAGGCGGGATGACCTGGGAGATCACTCCGCACTTTGGTCTTCGTGTAACCACGGACTTTGCTCACTATAATTTTTTCTCGAATGTGCTGAATGGCGGTCGTAACAGCGTGCGGGTTTCAATAGGACCGAAGTTCGGATTTGGGAAGAACATCCTGGAGAAGTAGCGTTAGCCAGTAATGGGCCTGCAATTCAAGAGGAAGGCAGAGCATGGACGAGACCATTAACGACGTCTTTTGCTCGGTAGTTGAACGCAACCACGACCAGGTCATGCTGTACAAACAGACGGTCAAGTGGATCCCCGTCTCCGCGCGCGAGCTTTACCGCAACGTGATTGGGACAGCGCGAACGCTCGCCCAGTGGGGCATCGGCAAGGGCGATCGTGTCGCCATTCTCAGCGAGAACCGTCCGGAGTGGGCGGTGGCCGATTTTGCCAGCCTCATGCTGGGCGCGGCCGACGTTCCCATTTATCCCACGCTGACGGGCGAGCAGACCCTGGCTATTCTTCAGGACTCGGGGGCACGCATAGCGTTTGTGTCGACCGTCGAGCAGCTTGAGAAGGTGCTTGCCATCAAGGGCCGGACCGCGCTCGAGAAGGTGGTGGTAATGGATTACGTGGGGATTCCCGAGGGCATCCCCATGCACCGCATGATGGTGAACCAGGAAACCGGGCGCGATTCGGAAATGGACGAGCGCGGCAAGTCCATCCGGCCCGATGACCTGGCAACGATTGTGTACACCTCGGGGACGACCGGCACGCCTAAGGGAGCGATGCTGACCCACGGCAACCTGGTATCGAACCTCTCCTATGCGCAGGACTACTTCGATCTTGCTTCCGGCCAGGTAGGCATTTCGTTTCTTCCGCTCTCGCACGTGACGGCGCGCCACCTCGACTACGTGCTCTTCCAGTGCGGCGTAACCATCGCCTATTGTCCTAATTTCACCCTGATGCCCCAGTACCTCACGGAGGTCCGCCCCACTATCTTCGTCGGGGTTCCTCGTGTGTACGAAAAGCTCCGCGACAAGGTCCGCCGTGAAGCCGCCAAAGGCTTCAAGCGGACGGTCTACGATTGGGCGCTGCGTGCCGGCCAGTCCCACCGGGACGAAATTCTCGCCGCCAAACGGCCCGCATCGTTGAATTGGAAACTGGCGAATTCCTTACTCTATTCGAAGATCCGGCAAGGCATGGGAGGACGGGTGCGGATCTTCGTCGCCGGGGGCGCTGCTCTGGGCCGCGACCTGGCAGAGTGGTTCGCCGACATCGGCATCCGCGTCCATGAAGGCTACGGGCTGACCGAAACCTCGCCCGTGATCGCCATCAATAGTCCCAAGCACCACCGGCTGGGAACCGTGGGCAAGGTACTGTCGAACGTGGAATGCAAGATCGCCCCCGATGGAGAAATCCTGGTCCGCGGGCCTTCGGTGTTCAAGGGCTACTGGAACAAGCCGGAGGAGACACGCAACGTCTTTGAGGATGGATGGTTTAAAACTGGTGACATCGGCCATCTGGACGCCGATGGGTTCCTGACCATCACCGATCGCAAGAAGGATTTGCAGAAGACCTCGGGCGGCAAGTTTATCAGTCCGCAGCCGATCGAACTGGCGCTGACCAGCAGCCCTATGGTGGCATACGCCGCCGTATTCGCGGACGCCCGAAAATTTGTATCGGCGGTGATCGCGCCGGAATTCCCGGCATTGGAGGAGTGGGCACGGGCCCAGCAGATAAGCTGCGCGAACCGGCAGCAGCTCGCAGCTCATCCCAAGGCGCAGGCACTTTACGAGGGGATTGTCGCCGAGGTCAACAAGAACCTCGCCCAGTACGAGACCATCAAGAACTTCCTGGTGGTGCCGGATGAGTTCACCATCGCCGACGGCCAGCTCACGGCTTCGATGAAGATGCGGCGCCGGGCCGTGGAACAGCGGTATCGGGCGCAGATCGAGGCCCTGTATGGCAACGCCGAGCGCTCCAATTCCGGCGCTCGAGCCGCATCTGCCGCATTTGTTCAGGCGGGAGAGAAGGTCTAACATTGCTAACGGCGGCTTAAGCAGCGGCTCATCCGGATCTTCTATGCCAGACCAATCTCTTTTCGGGGAATATCTGCGGGGTCTGGCTCCCGAGCAATTACAGCAGGCGTTTCGCAACCTGGTGTCCGCAAGCGCCACGCGCGAGGAGCGGGTCGCAGCCATACAAGCTGCCCTGGCGAGCGAGACGGGGCGCGCCTTGCGGGCCGAGATGGGCCGATGGGTGGTCGATCACCTCGTCCCGGTCGAGCACCTGGTTCCCGAGCCGTATGCGGCATGGCGCCAGCCCGTGCGTGAAGCCATGCTGTTCGTGATTGGCCACCTCTCGGACGCGCGTCTCGCCGTCAAGCTGCTGGAACAGATCGAACTGCCGACGAACGCCCGCCCGGAGACGCGCCTGCTGCGGCTGATTGCCAAGGTCCCCGGCCTGCAGAAACTCGGACAAGTGCTGGCGCGCAACCGGCACCTCCGTCCCGCCCTGCGCAAGGCGCTTGCGGAACTTGAAAACGGTATCCACGACGTGGACGCGGCCGGTGTGGAAGCGATCATTCGCCAGCAACTGGGCCCGAAGCTGGAACGCTTCGCCGTGGAGATCAAACCCAGGCTCCTGTCGGAGGCCAGCGTGAGCGCGGTCATCTGCTTTACCTGGCTCAATCCCCAGAGCGGCGTGCGGGAGCGGGGCGTATTCAAGGTTTTGAAGCCGCACATTCCCCTGTACTTTGCCGAGGACATGGAGTTGCTGCAGGGACTGGCGCAGTACTTCGGGCGCCGGTACCGCGAGTATGGATCCGGTGCGCGTGCCATCCCGGATACCTTCAAGAAAGTCCGGCGGCTGCTGCAGCATGAAGTGGACTTCCCTCGCGAGCAAAAGACGCTGCTGGAAGCTGGGACGCTCTACAAGCATGTACGCGGGGTTCGTATTCCAGGCGTGATCCGCCCCCTTTGTACCGATACCATCACTGCCATCACGGAGGAAACCGGGGCCAAGGTGACGGACGAGGTAGCCCGGATGCCTGCGGGGCGCCGGCGGGCAGTGGCTGAGCAACTGGTGGAAGCCCTGGTCGCCATCCCACTCTTCGCGTCCACCGAGCATTCTCTTTTCCATGCCGACCCCCACGCCGGCAACCTGCTCTATAACGGCCGCACGGGGGAATTGATCATCATTGATTGGGCCCTGCGCGAGCGGCTGAGCCGCCAACAGCGCCGCCAGCTCGCGCTGCTTTTCCTGATGGTTGCACTCCGGGATCCTGTGGGGGCTGCGAACGCGATCATGGCAATGGCGGAGCGGCCCGGCCGGCGTGGTTCACGAAACGCAGAAGTGATCCGGGACCGCGTCCGCCGTTTTATGGACGCCCTGCCGCTGACCCGTTTGCCGAGCGCCACGGATGCGATGCGGCTGCTGGAGGAGGTGGCGTTTCAGGGAGTACGCTTCCCCGCCCCGCTGATTATGCTTTCGAAGGTCCTGTTCACGTTGGACGGCATCCTGGAGGATATCGGCGGGGACGGCGCCTCGATGGGCGTGGTCATGGCACGGCACATCGCGCGCCGCTGGCTGACGGACCGCGCCGCCTTTGCCTCGCCGCTCACCTCCACCGACTGGATCACGGTTCAATGCAGCGCGCTCCTCTACAGCAGCCGGCTGTTGATCAAAGGCGAACAGACGATCGTAGATCGGCTTCTATCGCGGACCCCGGCTGCCGTTGCCTCCGCGAAGAGCGCTCCGCTGGCGCGCTGAAAACTGCAGAGAGACCGGTAGGAAACCAGTCGCCGGCTATGAGGGGTGGAAAGTGGTAAGTAAAAAGTGGTAAGCGCCAGTTTCCTCACTGTTCACTTGCCACTTTTCACTTGTCACTAGCTAACGGGGTGCTTGTGCCTGCGCCAGGCGCGTAGCGATGATGGTGTAGACCGAAGGATTGAAGACCAGCCCAATGTGCGTGCCCGCGACTTCGAAATTGCTGTTTGGGTCACCCGTTCTGCAATATCGCCAATCCACGAAGCCGTCATCGCGGGTGTAGATCGCGGTCTGCATCACCGGCGTGGCCATTTTGCGCTCCAGGGAGTTGACGAACTCACAGGTGCACCGTGCCGTGTAGCACTCGGGTAGAACGTCCTTACCATGCTGCTTGATAACTTGCTCGCGCACTAGCGCGGTCGCCTGCATCACACTGCGTTGGAGCACCTTGCCGCGGAATGGCGCCGCCAGGGTAGTGACGGAGGCAACATCGCCTGGCTGCTGCGTGGCGATGGAGCGCGCCATCATGCCGCCCAGGCTGTGTCCGATCAGGTGGATCTTCCGCCGCGTATCACGGAGCGCCTTCGCGATGATCTCGGCGAGCCGGTACTTGATGAGCAGGTTTGGACATTCAGCATTCAGATGGATCCCAGAGAGATAGGGGCGGTAGCCCACACGGGAAAGCCAGGAACTCAGGTGGCCCATATAAAGGTCACTACCGAGGAACCCTGGGATGAGAACGACGGCGGAGCCGTCACCGCGCGGCACGCCCAAGCCGTAATAGACAGGCGATGCATGCAGCAGAATGAGTTCGGCGCCGAACAACGCCTCTTTCCAGATGGGGATGTCCGCTTCCGCTTCGGGGCGGCGGGTGCTAGATTGCCGTGGCGCCATAGAGGGTGATGGGTGCTTCTTCTCAGTATTGCTCAGCGTGTGATTTGGTTCCAATGGTTTTTTGTTGCTCGCACGAGCACAAAGGTGTGCGCCCCGTCGGGGGCGTGCGGTTGTCGTTGGCCATCTGCGGCAAGACTTGCGTGAGCGGGCCCGAATAACAAAGTGAACTTCCCAGCGGCCCCAGGGTACACAACCGAAGCGACGTGCCGTTGTGCCGGCAACGGCACGTCTCTCGATCTATGTTGCGGCAAGCCCGCCGCGCCCTCAACTGCGTCGAACATCAGGCGACAGCGTGCGCAGCATGTGGTGTTGCCGCCTTCCGCGGACGGGGCGCGCGCTTCGCCCGGTGTTTCGCCATCCGGTTCGCAGCGTCGCGAGGCTTGATGATGGAGGCGATCATTGCCTTTTCGGCATCGACGAACCTCTTTACGCCCTCCCCGGTAATATTGGCCATGGGCAGCAGCCGGAACGGCTTGATCACTTCCAGGGCCCGGGTTGCCGCCTTCAGGTTGACGTTCATCTGCTGGCCGGCAATGTCGAGCAGCTTCTTCTGCACTTCGATAAAAGCATTGCTGGCGTCGTGCGCAAGCTTTACCAGTTCGGTTTTCTTGACCACCTTTGCGGTCTTCTCGGATTTGCCGCTGGTCATCCGCGTGGTCTCCTGCGCGATGACATCGAGAAACTTCTTCTGGGAATCGACGAAGTTCCCCATGGCTTCGCGGGCAAGATCAACCGTGTGGGTGCCGCCGTATTTGCCCTTCCCGGCTTGCTCCAGCCAATCTAGGGTCTGCTTGCTGGTGATCTTGAGGAACTCCCGGTGCATGCCGATGAAGGTGTCGATGGTCCGCCGCACCAGGTCGGTGGTGGCAGTGGCGGGAACGGAAGAGGAGACGCGCTCCTTCACGCCACCCATGACGATCTCGTTCTCATGCTGCGCCAGGTTGAGCAGGATGCGCTGCGCCTCCATGAAACTGGAGGTGCCCTCGACAGTTAGTTCGGTCAGAATTGCCACCGGGGAATGCTCTGGGGCCGACACCCCTTCCCGCAGGCTCTTCATCGCGTCGGTACTCTTCCGCATGGCCAGGTCAACGACGACGCGCTCGGCAGCAAAGACGTTCTCGACGCCCTGCTGCACCCAGCCGGACACTAAGGTTAGGAAAGAAGACGGGTTGTGAGTGGCGGGGCCGGACTTGTTATTTCTTGGCATGATTGGCCTCCGTTGCTGCATTGCAGCATCAAGAGAAATGTAGTACTTTATAGGAGCCGTGTCAATAGGCAAGGCGGTTTTTATTGCACTGCGTCATCGGGGGGTGGGCCGGGTGAAAACCGACGCCGTCGTTATCAAGAAGTACGGAAATCGCAGGCTCTACGATACCTCCACCAGCCAGTACATTAACCTGGAAGAAATCGCCACTTTGATCCGCCACGGCAAAGAGGTGCGGGTGGTGGATGCCAAGACCGGCCAGGACCTCACGCGGGTGACGCTCACCCAGATCGTTGTGGAGGATGCCAAGGGCGGCCCTACCGGCCTGCCGCTCGAATTGCTCCGCCAGCTCATTGTCGCCTCCGACCAGGTCGGGCGGGAGTTCGTGATGTGGTACTTGAATTCCGCCTTCAGCGCCTACAAGAAGGTACGGGAGTCCCTGCAGAGCGGGTTGAGTGAGGTTCGTTCCGCCGTTCTGCCTCCGCTTCCAATGACGAAGAGCTTTACGGAGGGTGGTAATGAGGACAGCCAAGCCCTGCGCAAGCGGGTCGCGGAATTGGAAGCGCGCCTGAAGAAACCTGTACGCCGGCGGAAGCGCCGCAAAGCAACGCGTTGAAGCCGCGCCGATCAACTTGAAGACCTTACCGCGATCACCTCGCGGTCTCGCTGAGGTCGGAGAATAGTTCCCCGCACTCTGCGCCGTCGTTCCACGTCATCCATTGGGCAGGAGGAATAAAACTCATGGCCCGCTCGGCCAAGGCGGTAATGGTCAGGCTGGGGTTGACGCCGAGATTGGCGGCCACCACGGACCCGTCACACACGTACATATTTTTGTACCCAAACGCGCGGCTGCCGTGGTCTACCACGCCATGATCGCGCGAGTCGGCCATGATGCAACCTCCCACGCAGTGGGCGGTGCCGGGCACGTTGAACAGGATCTCCGGCAGCATGCTCATGGCGGTTCCGCCGGTAAGCTGCGCGAGCTGTTCGGCGAAACGGTTGGCTTGCGGAATGAAGGTTGGGATCCTCTCGCCGCGGCTGACGAGGCACTTCCTGAAGGGCCAGAACCACGGGCGCTCCCAGCGCATGTCAATGTGGCCTTCGAGTGCCTGCATGCACAGCAGGATGAGGCTTTCCCGCGCCCAGCCCCAGGGTTGGAGCAGCCGCAGCGTCTTGAGCGGGTGCCGCAGCAGGGAGACAACCATATTCTTCATCCAAAGGGCAATGCGCATCGGGCCGGGGCGCCCTCCGGTCAGTGGCGTAGTGAGGAACATCATGGTGTCCGAGCCGCTGGGGTAGCGAACCGGTTCCACATGCGTATTCTCATCGATGTAGATGCCGCACCCGATCGCGATACCTTTCGACAAGTCCTCGGCACAACCCGGTATCCGCAACCCGAGCAGCGACTCGGAATTGGTGCGGACGTACTTTCCGAGTTGATCGCTGATGGCCGGCAACGAGCCGTTTTCTTTCAGGTTGAATAACAGTTCCATGGTTCCCAGCGCAGAGGCGGCGAAGACGATGCCCCGGCAGGTGAACCGCCGGCGGTTGCGGCGTATCCACGCCGTCGAGCACACAGTGCGTACTTCGTAGCCGGCACTCCCATCGGCGACGCCCTCCAGCGGCCGGACACCCACCACCTTGGTTTCCGGAAATACCTGCGCACCGTGTTTTTCGGCCAGGTAGAGGTAGTTCTGGTCCAGGCTGTTCTTGGACCCATGGCGGCATCCCATCATGCAGCCGCCGCAGCCGATGCAGGTGGTGCGCTCGGGCCCTTCTCCGCCAAAATACGGATCAGGGAAGGTCTTGCCGCCCTGCTCTCCCTCCGCCGGCTGAAAGACAGCCACGTTGGTGGGATAAAAAGTGTGTCCGATGCCGAGCGATTGAGCCGCGCGCTTCAGCAGATTATCGGCGGGGCCCAGAATGCGGTTCTCGACCACGCCGAGCATGCGGGAGGCGGTCTGGTAATGCTGCGGCATTTCGGATTTCCAATCCGCCAGTCCCGCCCACGATCCCATGTCCCAGATTTTGTCCGGGGGCCGCAGCAACGTGTTGGCATAGGTGATGGAGCCGCCGCCCACGGCGCAGCCATGAAAGATAACGGCGCGGCGAAAGAAACGCATGTTGAAGAACCCGCGCAGTCCCAGCTTGGGCCGCCAGAACCAGCGATGGATCGACCAGCTCGTGCGCGGGAAATCCTCCGCTCTCCAACGCCGCCCCATCTCCATGACCGCAACCCGATAGCCCTTCTCCGCCAGCCGGTGGGCAGCCACGCTGCCGCCAAAACCGGAGCCAATTACTATGAAGTCGAAATCAAATCCATCCTTCTGCCGGCCGCTGTCGGCGGCAGGCGTGGCGTTGGTTTCGCACTCCCCATCCCGTAGACTTGCCGGCGACAGCGGATTACCTTTACTTTCCCGGAGGAGGGGTGCGCGGTGCGGAACCTGCCCGAGGTCGAGGAAGCCAGGGCTTTGATGACCGAAGCCGTGGAATGGTCGGTCATGAAGTGGCTGAAGGAAAAGAAACGGGTGCGCAAGACCGCGGATCGCGCCAACGACGCCCTTGACCAATTGTCGAAGGAGACGAAACTCCTGTGGCCGGACGAGCTGAGAGCCGCCTATGGCGCCCTGGCGCGGAATACCAGCCGGGAAAAGCCGGACGCCGAAATCCCGAATGCGGTCAAGCAGGTGAAACGGGCGGATGACGAAGCCTTCCGCGCGCGGATGGACGCGGAAGGCACGTTTGACGAAGCCGAGAGACAATTGAGCACCAGCATGGCTCGTGAGGGGTGCCGCAAAGCAATCTATTCGTGGGAACTGCATGAGAAAGCCATCCGCATAGCGGAACGCCTCATCCCCTCACCGCAGGGGTGAATCGACAACATCTGGCCGGTTGCCGCCTGCGATCAGGCTGCAACCACGCTGCCATCCCTGACGCGTGGCCGGGTAATCTGGGGCGGCAATTGTGCGGGCAGTGGCGCTGCCGGCATTTCAGGTATAACGATTTTGACCGGCGGCGATGGAAGGGCGGCTCTCGGAGCTGCTCGTTCCTCAAACAACAGCCGGCGCAGCGAACGAAGATCATTGAGGATGCGGCGGCTGTGGTTGGTGTGCAACTCCAGCTTTTGCAGACTGTAGGCTGCGATTCGCAGTGCGTCCAGGCGGCGCGAAGATTTTGAGCTCGATTCTCTCCGGATCTGTCCTTCAAGTTCGCACTTGGCTTCAGCGACTGCGTCCGACAGAAGTCGAAAAAAATCGTAGGCGCTTTCTATACTGTCGAACGGTTGTTCGAATTGCCGTTCCATATCGGTGCTCCGTCTGTTCTCTCGCAGGGGTTGGAGGGATAACGTGTCGAATAAGAGCGCTATCGAAATATGCTTCCACACACCGAGAGCAGTCTGTGATGTGGCGCACGAAAGACCGTGATATTCGCCAGAAGGCTCGCGCCGGTCGGAAATCTGATCTCCAACTGGTGATCTGCCACATGCCCCTGTGTGACGCGCCTCACAGACCATGGCCTGTCCACCGGCACAACATAATGCTTCCGGGAAGCGCACCCAGGAATGCCGCTCCGCTTCCCTCGCTGCTATCACCTTCGCCAGTAGAAGCAGGAGATGTCGAACATTATGTTGGAAGGCATCTACTCCCCCGCGCAAGCAAGCTATGGACCGATTCCCGGGCGAGTTCTGTTCTCGGTGATTCCTGTTCTTGGGGTTGCGTGCTTCAGCTACATCGTTGGGAAACGCATCGTGCCGCTGCTGCGGGGCGCTGCCGATTCTCGCCTGGATCACGCCGCGGTCCGGCTGATGCGGGTGCTGCGCTTCTGGCTCGGGCAATGGAAGCAGCCACGCTACCGGGTGGCCGGAGTGCTTCACATTGTGATCTTTGCCGGCTTCCTGGTGCTGGCTGCGCGCTCGGCTTCGCTCGTAATGCTGGGCTTTTCCGAGCATTGGGTGTTGCCGGGGCTCTTGGGAACCGCTGGCCATTGGTACGACATAGCTAAGGACTACGCAGCAACCCTCGTCCTCCTCGCCGTCGTGATTGCCGCAATCCGCCGGCTGGTCTTCAAACCCGCGCGCTATGCCGTGCCGGCAACCCATGGCAAGAGTCACACGGCGGAAGCGATCCTTGTATTAGCGCTGATTGCGATCCTCATGGTGTCAGAGAGCCTGTTTGAGGCCAGCCAGGCTGTGTTTCAGCAACAGCAGAGCGTCTTAGCGGCAAGCCTCCCGCCGCTGTCGCTGGCGTGGATACTGAAGAACGCCCTCTTTTCAAGTCCGCCGCGATTGCTCGTGGTTCTCCACGCGGGAGCCTACCTGGTACATGAATTGACGTTCTTCGCGTTCCTTTGTTTTCTGCCACTGGGAAAACACTTCCACGTGGTCACTTCACTGTTCAATGTCTACTTCGCAAAACTGGACCGCGAAGCTCTGAAGCCGGTGAAGTGGGGAATCAGCGATGCGCAGCTCGAACAGGTGAAGTCCTTCGGAGTGACGGCATTCGAGGACTTCACCTGGAAGCACATGCTGGACTTCTACTCCTGCGCCGATTGCGGCCGCTGCGCGGACCAATGCCCGGCGAACTCTGTGGGAAGGCCATTATCGCCACGGCTCATCACCATCAAGGCCAGAGACTACGCTTTCCAGCATTATCCGATGTTCGGCAGTGCGAGCAACGGCGCGCCACTGATCGGCAGCATTTATTCGGCAGACGAAATTTGGTCGTGCACCACCTGCGGCGCCTGCGAGGAAGAGTGCCCGTTGCTGGTGGAGTATATCGACAAGATCGTCGACCTGCGGCGGGGCATGGTGGATGGCGGGAATGTACCCCAGACACTGCAAAAGCCGCTTAAGGCGCTGGAGAGCCGGGGCAATCCCTACGGCAAGATGGAGAAGAAGAGGGCCGACTGGACAAAGGCCAAGGACTTCCAGGCAGGCTGCGCGGTCAGCGTTCTGGATGGCAAGAATGGCGCGGATACGCTGTATTTTGTCGACAGCATCACCTCCTACGACGACCGCATACAGGGGATCGGCCGGGCAACCGCGAAGATCCTCGATCACCTCGGAGAGGACTTCGCGATCCTGGGCGCTGCGGAAAAAGACAGCGGCCACGACGTCCGCCGGTTCGGCGAGGAGATGCTCTTCGTCGCGTTGCGCGACCACAACGTGGATGCGATCAAGGCATCCGGCGTCCAACGGATCGTTACCGCCGACCCCCACGCCTACCACGCGCTGAAACACGACTACCGCGACGTGCCCCCCGTGGAGCACATCAGCCAGGTCGTCGCGCGAGAGATCAAAACGGGCAAGTTGGCACTTAATAAGGTAGAGGACAACTCCAATGTGTACACCTATCACGACCCCTGCTACCTGGGACGGCACAACCGGATCTACGACGACCCCCGGGATGTGCTGGACGCGATTCCCGGTTTGGAGCGGGTCGAAATGGGCCGATGCCGCGATCGATCTTTCTGCTGCGGAGGCGGCGGACTCATGTTGTTCTACGAACCGAAAGAAGACCAAAGAATGGGCGTGGTCCGGGTCAGGATGGCGGCCGAAGCGGGGGCCAACGTCATCGTGACAGCCTGCCCGTTCTGCATGGTCAATATCGAGGATGGAATCAAAGTCGCGGGCCTGGAAGGAAAGATGACCGCTATCGATCTGGCAGAACTGGTCGCCCAACACATCCCGCGCGAAGACCCGAAAGCGATCTGCGGGCAGGAATGCGTCAGGGTTTGATGCGACATGGGGCAAGGAATGCGGGAGGTTAAGCGTGGAAATTCTGGTTTGCGCAAAACGAGTGCCCGACACTTCTGAAAACGAGATCGAGCTCAACAGCGCCGGCAACGACATCCAGCGTGATGACCTGGTGTACTCGATCAATGAGTCGGACAACTACGCGGTCGAAGAAGCTCTGCAGATCACCGGCAAAGTGGGCGGGCACGTCACCGTGGTGACGGTCGGCGGCGAAGATGACGAGGAGATCCTGCGCAGAGAAATGGCGATGGGCGCAAACCATGGCGTTTTGATCTCCGACGACGCCTTCAACGGCTCGGACGGCAAGGGCATCGCCACCATCCTGCAAGCGTTCGTGCAGAAGGGCAACTACGGCCTGATTTTGACCGGTGTCCAAGCCGAGGACGGGGCCGCCCAAGTCGGCGGGATGCTGGCCGCGATGTTGGACTATCCATTCGCTTCACTGGTCAATGCCATTGAAGTCGTTGACGCCGGCAAGCTGAAAATCAGCCGGGAAATTGAAGGGGGCAACAGGGAGATGAATGAGATTGATCTCCCCTGCGTGCTCTCCATCCAGACCGGCATCAATGAACCGCGTTATGTCGGCATGCGAGGCATCCGGCAAGTGGCCTCGGTCCCCATTCCAACCCTCAGCGCGTCGGAACTGGAGATCGATCCCACCACCGTAGGAAACTCCGCCGCTAAGGTGAAGCGCGTGGATTATTTCGTGCCCGCGCTGGGCAAGGGCGCCGAGATGCTCCAGGGCAGCCGCGAAGAAAACGTCACCAAACTGATCGAACTGGTCGCAGCCAAAGGAGGGTTGAAATAATGCCTCGCATCTTCGCCTACATCGTGCACCAGGCTGGCGTGGCCGACGATATGGCGGCCGAACTGATCGCTGCGGCAAAGAAGATCGACGCGGCCGCATCTCCCACGGCCATTGTCACCGGGTGGGGTGCGGACCTGGATGCGGTGTGCGCCACCCTCCGTGCTTCTTATGCGGAAGTCTGGAAGATCGCCCATGAAGTCCTCGCCTATCCCAACGCCGAACTCATCCGAAAAGCCTTGGTCAAGGTGTTGCCGCCCGGCAGCATCGTGCTCGTCCCCCACGAGCATTTCGGCATTGATCTGGCCCCGGGACTTTCCATCAAGGTGAACGCCGCCTTTGTCTCCGACGTGCTGGCGATCGAAGGAGTGGAGGGAAGCGATCTCAAGGTAGTGCGCCAGGAATTCGGGGGACAGGTGAGCGCCCATGTCCGGTGCGATGTCTCATCGGGCGCGGTGGTCACCCTGCGCCCCGGCGCATTCCAACCCCTGGAGAGCGCTGTCGTCAACGGAACCGTCGTCGACAAATCCTCCGACGTTGGCGCGCTGGCGGCGGGACGGCGCTATCTGAAGACGATCGCCGCCGTGGCGGGCGATGTGGATATCACCAAGCACAACGTTCTGGTCTCCATCGGCCGGGGCATCCAGGAAAAGGACAATGTGGCCATCGCGCAGGAGCTGGCCGACACACTGGGCGCAGCGGTGAGCTGCTCGCGCCCCGTGGTGGACGCCAAGTGGCTGGACAGTTCCCGCCAGGTGGGGTCATCGGGAAAGACTGTCCGGCCGAAGGTCTACCTGGCGTGCGGAATCAGCGGCGCCTTCCAGCACCTGGCCGGCATCAAAGGGAACCCCTTCATCGTCGCCATCAACAAGAACCCCAAAGCCCCCATTTTTCAGGTAGCCGATATCGGCATTGTCGACGACATCCTGGAATTTTTGCCCGAGCTCACCCTCAAGGTCCGTGAAATGCGTAGCGTTCCCGTGAAATAGAGGACAGTGCCCATGATTACCGCCAAGACCCTGAAGTTAAGTTTGAAATCGCTTAAAGACTTCGCCAAGAAACGCCTGCCCGACGAGACCCTCATCCAACTGGACGAGCGCGACGAGTGCCCGCTTGAGATCGTCCGGCACATGTGCGACCCCGACAAGCTGGGCATTCAACTGCTGTTCATTCCCGAGGAGTTCGGCGGCATGGGCGGCGGCGCGTTCGATGTGTATTGCGTGTGCGAAGAAATGGCGCGGATCGACCTGGGCATCGCCACGGCGGTGCTGGCTACGTTTCTGGGCAGCGACCCCATCACCGTCGGCGCGACTGCGGAGCAAAAGAAGCTCTGGCTGAGCCGCATCGCGGAGGAAGGATTGCTGTTTGCCTACGGCGCCACCGAGCCGGAGGCGGGCAGCGATCTGGGCAACCTGCGCACCACTGCGGATCGGGTTGTGCAAGACGGCCGGGTGGCCGGCTACAAAATCAACGGCAACAAACAGTGGATCAGCAACGGCGGCGTGGCCGATGTCTGCACGGTGTTGGCGAATACACCCGCAGGTCCGAGCTGGTTCATCGTGGAGAAAGGCGCCAAGGGCTTCACGCACGACGAGCCGGAAAACAAGCACGGCATCCGTCTCAGCAACACCGCGGCGCTCGCGCTCAACGATGTCTACGTGGACGCCGACCGGCTCATTGGCGGCGTCGAAGGCCAGGGATTGAACCAGGCGCAGGCGGTGTTCGGCTACACCCGCCTGATGGTGGCGGCGTTCGGCCTGGGCGGAGGATGGGCGGCGCTCGACCGGGCCATTCCTTATTCCACCAAGCGCATCCAGGCCGGCGCTCCGCTTTCCGAGAAGCAGGGATACACCCACAAGCTGATCGTGCCGCACGCCGCGCGCCTGGAAGCCGCCCGCGCCTACATCGAAGAGACGGCCCAGCGGATCGACGCAGGCGGCGAAGGCAGCCTGAACACCGAAGGCGCGATCGCCAAGTACATGGCAAGCGAGGCCGGCAATGCGGCTGCCGAGGCCAGCATCCAGGCGCTGGGCGGCTACGGCTACACCCACGAGTACATGGTGGAAAAGATCAGCCGCGATGTTCGCATCACGACCATTTACGAAGGCACCTCCGAGATCATGGAGATGACCATCAGCCGGGACCGCTGGCAACTCCACCTGAAAACGCGCGGCCAGCACTACCACGAGCAAGCACGCCAGTGCGAAGCGTTGCATGCCCGCCATCCGGACGTGGGCGCTGACACGGCGGCGCTGGCGCTGCACGCGCTGGCGGAAGTGATGGAAAAGGCGCGCCTCGGCCGTCTGACCCGCTATCAGCACATTCTCCTGCGCCTGGGCGAGTTAATCGCTTTCGCGGAGTGCGCGGGCAGCCTCTCGCGCCGTGCGGCGCTGCTGGCGGAAGGCAAGCTGGACGAAAAGGCCAGCCGGCGTTTCGACGCGGCGGCCCTGGCCGCGCTGAGCCGGGTCTTCGCCCGCGAGGCCGCGCTCAAGGTGGCCGAGGAGGGGCTGCGCTGGGTGGCCGGCGCCGGTGGCGTGAGCGCCGCGGAGATGGCCCTGTTTGAAACTAGTTTAGGGCTGCCGGCGGCCCACCAAGCCCAGGCCGGCCTGATTTCCGACATGGATTATGTTGCGGATGTGCTGTACGGCCGTACTACGAAGCGCACAGTGCAAGCCGCGTAGCGTCATAAATCTCTCATACCGGCAGGAGTGTCGTCATGGAAACCAACGCGCATCGGGCCATTGCGATCGTGGGGTTGGGAGCCGTTTTGCCCGACGCCCCGAACGTCTCCGCCTTTTGGGAGAACGTGAAGAACCGCCGTTACAGCATCAGCGAGGTCAGGCCCGAACGCTGGGATCCAGAGCTTTATTACGATTCCGATCCCGGTGCCCCGGACAAGACTTATTCCAAGATTGGCGGGTGGGTGCGCGAACGGGTGTGGGATCCCATGAAGTGGCGCCTGCCGATCCCGCCGCGTGTGGCGAAAGCGATGGACGACTCGCAAAAGTGGGCCATCGCATGCACCCGGGAAGCGCTGGAAGATTACGGCTACCCCAAGCGGGAACTGAATCCCGAGCGCACGGCTGTGATCCTCGGCAACGCTATGGCCGGGGAGACGCAGTTTCTCACCGTGCTCCGGGCGTTCTTTCCGGAGTATGCCCACGAACTGGCCGAGAGCCCGGGGTTCGCGGCGCTGCCGGAGTCATTGCGGCATGACATCGTGCGCGAGTTTCACCAGCGTATCGAGCGGCACCTGCCCGAAATCACCGAAGACACCATGCCCGGCGAATTGGCCAACTGCATTGCCGGACGCATTGCCAACCTCTTCAACTTTCATGGTCCCAACTATGTGGTGGATGCAGCCTGCGCTTCGGCCATGGCAGCGATGAGTGCAGCAGTGGGCGGGCTCGCGGAGAACGAATTTGACCTGGCCATCACCGGCGGCATTGACCACAACATGGGCCCCTCCACCTTCATTAAGTTCTGCAAGATCGGTGCGCTATCGGCCACCGGTACTCGCCCCTACGCCGAGGGAGCTGACGGCTTCGTGATGGGCGAAGGGGCAGCCATTTTCCTGCTCAAGCGGCTGGCGGATGCGGAGCGGGACGGCGACACGATTTATGCTGTGCTGCGAGGCATCGCCGGCTCCAGCGATGGCAAGGGAAAAGGGATCACCGCGCCCAACCCGATCGGCCAGAGATTGTCCGTCCAGCGCGCCTGGGAGAACGCCGGGCTGTCGCCAGCGACGGCAACTTTCATCGAAGGACACGGCACCTCGACCCGCGTGGGTGACGTGGTGGAAGTGGAAAGCCTGGCCAACGTGTTCGGCAGTTTCCATCTGCCGCCGCACTCGGTGGCGCTCGGATCCGTGAAATCGAATATCGGCCATCTCAAAGCTGCGGCCGGCGCTGCCGGAGTGCTGAAAGCCGCTCTTGCGCTGCGCCACAAGGTGCTGCCGCCCAGCCTGCATTGCGAGCATCCCAATCCGGACATCCCGTTCGCCAAATCTCCGTTTTTCGTCAATACCGAGCTGCAACCGTGGATGGTTCCGGCGGACAGCGTGCGCCGCGCCGGCGTGAGCGCGTTTGGATTTGGCGGCACCAATTTTCACATCGTCCTGGAAGAACACATTCCCGGCAACTCGGGGGGCAACGGCAAGCGGTCAATTGCGGTCGGCGAGATGCCGTCGTCCGCGGTGATGCACGAGGCAACCATGAACGCGAAATATCTCTCCCGCACTTCTTCATCTTCTTATAAGGCACCTTTACGCGGCGCCCTGGTGATCGGCGCCGCATCCGAAGCCGCACTGGCCGAGCGTCTGCGTACGGTGCAGAGAGATGCCCAAGCGGGCCACGCTCCGGCAGTGGCCGCACCGGCAGAGTCCGACCTGCGCGCTCCCCAGCGCCTCGCCATCGACTATGCCGACACCGCCGATCTGGCGAGTAAGTCGGCGAGCGCGCTCAAGGCGCTGGCTGCCAACCAACCCGCGATGTGGAAGGTTTTGCGCGCCCAAGGCATCTTCCGCGGACACGGTCCTGCGCCCAAGGTAGCGTTCCTGTATACGGGCCAAGGCTCGCAGTACGTGAATATGCTGCGGCCGATCCGCGCCCTGGAGCCCATCGTCGCCGACACCTTCGCCGAGGCCGACCGCGTGATGACGCCACTGCTGGGCAAGCCCTTGAGTGAGTTCATCTACGTTGACCAAGCCGACCCCCAGGCCGTCGCCCGAGCGGAGGAGGATCTGCGCCAGACTGCCATCACCCAACCCGCCGTGCTGGCCACCGATATGGCCATGACCCGGCTGCTGGCGGCTTACGGCATCGAGCCCGATTTCACCATGGGCCATAGTCTCGGCGAATACGGAGCCCTGATCGCCTCGGATGCGCTTCCCTTCGCCGACGCCCTGGAGGCGGTCAGCGCCCGCGGCCGCGAAATGACCCGCGTCTCGTTTAAAGACAACGGCCGGATGGCAGCGGTGTTTGCGCCGCTCACGGAAATCGAGCGCCTGCTGAAAACGGTCGACGGCTACGTCGTGATCGCCAACCTCAACAGCGAGCACCAGGCGGTGATCGGCGGCGCCAGCCCGGCGGTGACCCAAGCTATCGAGATCTTCCAGAAGGCCGGCTTCGAGGTCGCGCCCTTGCCGGTCAGCCACGCTTTCCATACTTCGATTGTGGCTCCGGCGAGCGAGCCCTTGCGGCGGACGCTAGAGCGCCTGCGCCTGCAATCGCCGCGTGTGCCCATCGTAGCCAACGTCGACGGTGAGTTTTATCCCACAGGTCCCGGTGTCGTGCCCCAGATGCTCGACATCCTCGCCCGCCAGGTTGCTTCTCCCGTGCAATTCGTCAAAGGGCTGCGCACGCTGTACGACGCGGGCGTGCGCATGTTCGTCGAGGTCGGTCCCAAGAAGGCGCTGCAAGGATTTGCCGAGGATGTGTTTAGCGCCAATGCCGATGTCGTGTCGATTTTCACCAATCATCCCAAAGTCGGCGACATCGCCTCGTTCAACCAGGCCCTGTGCGGACTCTATGCCGCGGGACTGGGCCGCGGCCAGGCCGAAGCCACCGGCGACGTCACGGCGAAACCGGCGACTTCTGCCGCGCCAGCTTTTTCACCTGCGGAAGCGCCGAAGCCCGTGCTGTCTGCTGTCTCCACCCCAACCTCGGCGACTGCCCCGGCGGCGCCCTTGAACGGCGATCGCTACCTCGAGCTCGGGCACATGTTCGCTGACGTTCTGGAGCGTGGCTGGCAGATGTACCACGGTCAGAGCGGGGGCGATCAGCCGGTGGCGATCACCGGAGCGGCGCTGGGCCTGCCCGGGACGGATCACATCTTCGATGACGCAAATATCGGCCGCATCCTGCGGGGCGACCAGTTCATCACTGCCGTTCCCGCGCAACTCCGTCGCGCGATGGTCGACAAGCACATTACCCGCCTGGTCAAGAGCAATGGTGGGGAAGCGACCTTCGAAACCATCACGGACGTAGCCGACGTGCTCAAGCTGGCGGGCCGCGGCGGCGCCTTCGACTTGGAAAGCGAATTCGGCGTCCTGGCCGAGCGCCTGCCTGCGCTGGACCGCGTCACGCGCCTGGCCATGGCGGCGGGCATTGATGCCTTGCGCGACGCCGGCATTCCATTGGTGATGCGCTACAAGACCACCAGCAAGGGCACGCAGTTGCCGGACCGTTGGATGCTGCCGGACGCTCTGCGCGACGATACCGCCGTCATTTTCGCTTCCGCCTTTCCGGGCTTGGACTCCTTCGCCGACGAGTTGTCGCGCTATTACGTGGACCAGGCACGACGCGAGCAGGTATCACTGCTGGAAAGCCTGCGGGCCCGGATCGTGAGCGCGAATGGCCATTCCGGCCTCCAGCAGGAGATCGATGGCCGCCTCGCGGAGCTGCGCGCCGCACTGGAGAAAGAACCGTACGCTTTCGACCGGCGCTTCCTGTTCAGAGTTTTGTCCATGGGACATTCGCAGTTCGCCGAATACATCGGGGCCCGTGGTCCGAACACCGCTATCAATGCAGCCTGTGCGAGCACCACGCAAGCGCTCGCCCTGGCCGAGGATTGGATCCACGGCGGCCGGTGCCGCCGGGTGGTGGTCATCGCGGCGGATGACGTCACTTCCGACCATCTGCTCGAATGGATAGGCACGGGATTACTGGCAACCGGCGCGGCAGCCACCGACGAGAAGGTTGAGGAGGCTGCTCTCCCGTTCGACCGTCGGCGGCACGGCATGATCCCTGGTATGGGAGCTGCAGCCCTGGTGGTGGAGAGCGCCGATGCCGCGCGTGAACGCGGCATCCGGCCCATCTGCGAGGTCCTGAGCACTGTCACCGCGAACAGCGCCTTCCACGGCACCCGCCTCGATGTGCAACACATCGGCCAGGTGATGGAAGAAGTGGTGGCCCTGGCTGAACGGCGCAGCGGCATTTCACGCCAGCAGATCGCGCCGCAAACGGTCTTCGTTTCCCACGAAACCTACACCCCTGCCCGCGGCGGCAGCGCCTCCGCGGAGATCCATGCGCTGCGCCGCGTCTTTGGTGATGCCGCGGATCAGATCGTGATTGCCAATACCAAGGGTTATACCGGTCACGCGATGGCTACCGGGATCGAGGACGTGGTCGCAGTGAAAGCCCTGGAAACGGGATGCGTGCCGCCGCTACCCAACTTCAAGGAAGTCGATCCCGAGTTGGGGTCGTTGAACTTGTCGAAGGGCGGCAAGTATCCGGTCCAATATGCGCTGCGCCTGGCCGCCGGCTTCGGATCGCAAATCAGCATGGCCTTGTTGCGCTGGGTAGCGACTAAAGATGGCGCCCGCCCGAGTGCAAATACGCTGGGCTACGCTTATCGCATCGCGGACACGGCTGCCTGGCAGATCTGGCTCAACCGGATCGCGCAGTATCCAACCGGTGATCTGGAAGTGGTGCACCGCACTCTCCGCGTGCGCGATCAAGGAGCCCGTGCGCGGGTTGCTGAAGGCGCGCACAATGCGCGGGTCATTGCGATGCCGGCCCCCGCATCCCGTATACCGCAGCCCACTGCGGCATTCGACACGACTCCAGCGACAGCGGCGTCAGTTGCCGTGCTCGTTGTGGAGGAACCGGAGACGGCCAGCACAAACGGCTATCCGATCGACGTGTTCGACTTGGATGTCGATGTGGAAGGGGATGCGGACGGCGAGACGATCATGCAGGCGGAAGCGCTGGCTACGATTCGCGAAGCCAATGGAATCGAGCGCGAGGAGGTGGCCCCGCTGGCGAGCGAGCCTCAGCCTGCCGCCATCGAAGCGCTGGCAGCCCCAGTGACCGAGGCCAGGGAAGAAGCGAAACCTATGACACCGGCGCCGGTGGAGATCTCTACCCAGACTGGCGATTCGGTGAAGGAACGGATCCTGGCGCTGGTGGTCGAGAAGACTGGCTATCCCAAAGACATGCTGGACCTGGATCTCGACCTGGAAGCGGACCTAGGCGTCGATACCGTGAAGCAGGCAGAGATGTTCGCGGCCATCCGCGAGATCTACAGCATTCCACGCGACGAGAGCCGCAAGCTGCGCGACTATCCGACACTGGCCCATGTAATCCGCTTCGTCTCCGACAAGCGTCCCGATCTGGCCGGCGCAGCTCCACCCGCGGCGGCAGCCGAAGTACCAGCGCCAGTCACGGCAACGGCTACTCCGTTCCCAACCGCCGCCGTGGCGCCCGTGGCACCGCCCACCGGCGATTCGGTGAAGGAACGGATCCTGGCGCTGGTGGTCGAGAAGACCGGCTATCCCAAAGATATGCTGGACCTGGATCTCGACCTGGAAGCAGACCTCGGCGTTGATACCGTGAAGCAGGCAGAGCTGTTCGCGGCCATCCGCGAGATCTACAACATCCCACGGGACGAGAGCCGCAAGCTGCGCGACTATCCGACGCTGGCCCATGTAATCCGCTTTGTTTACGACAAGCGTCCCGATCTGGCCGGCGGCGCTCGATCCTCAGTGGCGGCAGTGCCAGAACCAGTCGCAACGGCCACTCCATTCCCCGCCAGCAGCGAGGCAACTGCTCCCGTGCCAGTGCCCAGCGTCGCAGAGGCGCCCACGGATGATTCCATCAAGGAGACGGTGCTGGAGATCGTGGCCGAGAAGACCGGCTATCCCAAAGACATGCTGGATCTGGATCTCGACCTGGAAGCGGATCTCGGCATTGACACCGTGAAGCAGGCCGAGATGTTTGCAGCCATCCGCGCAGCCTATGGTATTCCGCGCGACCAGGAGCTCAAGCTGCGCGACTTCCCCACCCTGGCCCACGTGATCAGGTTCGCGATTGAGCGGCAGCCGGGAGCGCCGGCAACCGCTGCTGTCACTCCGCAGGCGGAACCCGCAGCGGCCCAGCCCCCAGCAGCTCCAGCCACTGCCCCGCGCCCGAATCTTTTGTCTCTCGATGCTGCCAATCAAATTCCGCGGCGGGTACCAGTGACGACCGTGCGTCCGGCACTCAGTTTGTGCAAGACAACAGGAGTCACGCTAGTTCCTGGCCGCCGCGTGGTAATCATGCCGGACAGCGGCGGAGTAGCAGAGGCGCTCGTGCAAAAGCTCCAGGGCATGGGCGTCGAGACCCTTAGTATTGATGGCACGCCCGACGCGGACGCGCTGAGCGCCCGGCTGAAGAATTGGCTGGCCGCCGGTCCCGTACATGGAGTCTATTGGCTGCCGGCGCTCACCAGGGAGCCACTTCTCAGTGATATGGACGCGAGCACCTGGCATGAGGCCCTGCGAGTGCGGACCAAGTTGCTGTTTACGACCATGCGCGAGCTGTACGAGCAGGTTGCGACAACAGGCACTTTTCTCGTTGCGGCGACGCGCCTGGGCGGACAGCACGGCTATGACGAGGCAGGAGCGGTCGCTCCGCTGGGCGGCGCGGTGACCGGCTTCACCAAGGCCTACAAGCGGGAGCGCCCGGAGGCGCTGGTCAAGGCGGTAGATTCCGAGACCCAACGCAAACCGCTGGAAATCGCTGAAATCCTCGTCGAGGAAACGTTGCGCGACCCCGGCGCAGTAGAGATCGGCTACCAGGCCGGGCAGCGCTGGACGGTGGGGTTCGAGGAACGACCGGCGGCCGACGGAAAGCCCGGCATGGCGCTGGACAAGAACACTGTGTTCCTGATTACGGGAGCGGCTGGAAGTATCGTCACGGCCATCACCACCGATCTGGCGGCGGCTTCAGGCGGGACGTTCTACCTGCTCGACCTGGTGCCGGAACCAGATCCGAATAATCCCGATCTCAAGCGCTTCGCCAGCGACAAAGATGGGCTCAAGCGCGACCTGTTCACACGCATACAAGCGCGCGGCGAGCGCGCCACCCCGGTTCTGGTTGAAAAGGAGTTGGTGGCGCTGGAGCGAGCGCAGGCCGCCCAGAGCGCCATCGAGGCAGTGCGCGCGGCCGGCGGTACGGCGCACTACTTCAGCCTGAATCTCACCGACCCCGAGGCCATCGCCAGGGTTATCAAGCAGGTGCGGGAGCGCAGCGGGCGCATCGACGTGCTGCTACATGCCGCCGGCATGGAGCGCAGCCACTTCCTGCCGGACAAGGAGCCGCGCGAATTCGATCTGGTCTTCGACGTCAAGGCCGACGGCTTCTTCAATCTGCTGCACGCCATCGGCGACATGCCCCTTGGGGCAACGGTTGCATTCAGCTCGGTTGCGGGCCGCTTCGGCAACGGAGGCCAGACGGATTACAGCGCCGTCAATGACCTGCTGTGCAAGATCAGTTCGAGCATGCGCACTACGCGGCCAGCCACCCGCGCCATTGCCATCGACTGGACGGCCTGGGGCGGTATCGGCATGGCCACCCGCGGTTCCATTTCCAAGATGATGGAGGTGGCGGGCATCGACATGCTGCCACCCGAAGCGGGCATCCCGGTGATCCGCCGCGAGCTGACTGCCGGCGGCACTCGCGGTGAAATTGTGATCGGAAAGCGCCTCGGCATTCTGCTGAGCGAATGGGACGCAACCGGCGGACTCGATCTGCCAGCGCTGGAAGCTTCGCCAGAGAAGCACCTGCAGGGACCGATGATCGGCAAGGTTGCGGGGCTCGGCGTTTACAGCGGCTTGACGATCGAGACGACGCTCGACCCGAAGGTTCAACCGTTCTTGCGCGACCATCAGATTGACGGCACGCCCGTGCTGCCCGGGGTCATGGGCATCGAGGCGTTTGCGGAAGCGGCGCTGTGGATGCTGCCGGGGTGGCACGTGGAGTCCGTCGAAGAGATGAACTTCCTCGCGCCGTTTAAGTTCTACCGGAATGAGCCCCGCACGGTTACGGTCGAAACGGCTTGGCGTCCGGACGGGAGGGCCGTGGTTGCGGATTGCCGCCTGATCGGCCGCCGCCTGCTCCACAGCCAGGCGGAAGCGCAGGTAACGACGCACTTCACGGGACGGGTGCGGCTGGCGAGACAACCGTTCGCCGCGATGCCCGGGCCGGCGCTGGCGGCGCCCTCCGGATCAGTGTTCGAAGCGGCCGACATTTACCGCCTCTACTTCCACGGACCCGCGTACCAAGTCCTGGAACGGGCGTGGTGGGATGGGAACCGCGTGGTTGGCCTGATGGCGAAGGGCTTGCCCGCCAACCACCATCCATCGGAGAAATTGGCGGCTGTGTCGCCGCGGCTGATTGAACTCTGCTTGCAAACTGCCGGTTTGTGGGAGCTCAAGGTGGAGGGCCGGATGGGACTCCCACAGCATATTCGCCAAGTCTGCCTGTGGGACACGCCGGATCGGGCCGAGGGCCGGCTCTATGCGGTGGTGACTGCCGATCCCGCGCAAAAGAGCTTCGACGTGGAGGTTCTCGACGAAGCAGGAAAACGGTATGTACGCGTAAGCGGCTACCGCACGGAAGCGCTCCCCGACAAGGTGGATGCCGAGCCGTTGAAGAAACTGCAGGCAGTTGCATGACGCGATAAATGGAGACGCATTGGCTGGAACAGACCGAAGCCGATCTGCCGGCGCACGATGATTGGCTGAGCTCGGATGAAGCCGTCCTCCTGAGCCGCATGCGGTTCGCGAAACGGCGCGCCGACTGGAGGCTGGGGCGCTGGACCGCTAAACGCGCCGCTGCCGCATGCCTGAATCTGCCCGGCGATCCGCGCGCCCTCCGGGAAATCGAAATACGTCCGGCGCCTTCCGGGGCGCCCGAACTCTTCTTTGCCAGCGGTCCGGCGGCGGCCACTATTTCTATCAGCCATCGCGCCGGTGTCGCGGTTTGTGCCATCGCGATGGGTAGCGCACAGCTCGGTTGTGATCTCGAATTGATCGAGCCGCGGGGCGGGAGCTTTGTTGCAGACTACTTTACAGGCGAGGAGCAGGAGTTGATCGCGCGCGCGCCCCAGGAGGACCAGCCTCGGCTTGTGACCCTGCTCTGGAGCGCAAAGGAGAGCGCGCTCAAAGCTCTGCGCCAGGGGCTGCGAGCCGATACCCGGTGCGTAGCCGTGACATTCGATGCCCAGACGGATCACGAACAGGCGGCTGGCGGGCTTAGGCAATACTCCGAACTGAATCGCTGGCGGCCGCTGCAGGTTTGCTGTGCCGGAGGTGAAATCTTCCCCGGCTGGTGGCAGAGTACGGGCCTGCTTGTGCGCACCCTGGTCGGCTCCCCATCACCGCTTCCACCGCTTTTCCTTAAGGGTTGCGCCGCGTCCGATCGTTCAGCCGGCCTAGCAACCGTTTAGGCGCTCGCAGGGAGCACAACTTCCTTCTCTTTCGACGCGGGTTTCGACGCGGACACGAGGCTGGGCTTGGGCGGCTCGCGTCTCTGCCGGCGCAAGCGGATCCCGGCGGCCTTCTGCAGTTCCGCAAAACTCAGGCTGAGAAACTTTTCTAAGCGGTGGAGATGCGGCGCGGCCGGCGCATCCCCGGTGAATCCAAAATAGGCCGTGTCGTCGTAGCTCAGCATGGCGCAGTTGAGTCCCATCTCGCCCCCGATGGGGACGTAAGGGTACCAGCGCAGAATTTTGTGGCCGAGCAGATAGAGTGGAACTTGCGGACCGGGCACATTGGTGCAGATGGTGTTGCACAAGCTGATCGGCAACTGGCTCGCCAGCGGACCGGCGAGTGCCTGCAAGGCCGGCGGAATCATGCCCAGCAACGAGCCCGCCAGGCCAACAAACTCGGCGGCATGGCCATTCTTGAGAGACTGCATTCTATCGTGGACCGCGGCCAGCAGCTTCCGCGGATTGCGCACGCCCAGCGGAACCGAAATCGGAAGGAACGAGATACGGTTGCCGAGATCGCCGGGATTGCCGTTGCCGCGCATATTCACGGGCACCGCGATCCTGAGCAGCCGCCCCTTCAGCTTCGCTCCTTGCAGTTCCGCATACCGCCGAAGGGCGGAAGTGACCACGGTGATCACAACATCGTTGACCGTCGCTCCGGTGGCCTCCCGGACAGCTTTGATTTGCGCCATCGGAATCTCGCCCCAAGCGATCTTCTGCGGGCCGCGGCAAACGACGTTGAAGGGCAATCGTTCGGCGGGAGCGGGAATTTCCGGCAGCAGCCGGTTGATGTCGGAAGGCGTCCCATCCGAGCCTCCGGCATTGGACCGCTGGGCAAACTCCAGGACCTCCGACTGCATGGCCAGGAGCCGCTGCACGATCGAAGTGAAGGAGTTCACCAATCCCTCCACCGCGGAGGTTCCAGCATCGCTCGGCGGCGGACGGTGGAAGTGCGGAGCTTTTTTCGCCGGTGCATGCGAAATCGGCTTCGGATCCATCAAAACGTTCATCATGCCAACGCCGGCGATGCCATCCGCCAGGCAGTGGTGCACGCGGACCACGATGGCCGTCTGATCGCCTTTCAACGCCTGCATCAGCGTGATGTCCCATAGTGGATGGCGCCGGTCCATGATGACGCCGATGATCTTGGCGGCCACAGCTTTCAAATCTGCGTCGGTTCCACGCTGGAGCCTGACCTCGCGGACGTGGTTGTGGATATCGAATTCGGGATCATACTCCCAGGCCGGGAGACCGATGTTCAAGGGAGGGATCACGATACGCTGGAGGTAGCGCGGGATGAGCGGAAGCTTGGAACTCACGAATTCAATGCAATCGGCAAGGGAAATGGTGCCGTCGAACAACGCCACGGAGGCGATATTCAGCGGCATCCCCTGGCGTTCCAGGTATAGGAAAAGCGCGTCTCCCCAGGACAGGCAGTCGTTTTCGTGGAGCTGCGGCATAGCCCTCGCCTCAAGACAAGAACGAAAATCGTGGTGCCAGCTTCGCCAGCTTGAGCACCTTGTAAACTTCGATGTTGACGCCGCGCAGCGCGAGCTTGACGCCTCTGCCGTCCGCGATGCCGGCGAGCTCTTCCATCGCGCAAAGGCCAGCCGGGTCGACCCGGAGCACGGTGGAGAAATCCAGAACCATTTGCCCGTTGGCCTTGTCCAGCCCCTCACCCGCCTGTTGCAGGGCAGGGGCCACGCCCTCCCCATCGATCTTAAACATCACCGCGATTGTTCCCATGCAAGTAACCTTCCTTATGCGGTTCGTTCCCGGGAAGCACGCTGGGTTGCGGGCCGTCCCCCGTAAGCGCTCCACAAAAGCTCTTGCAATTCGCTCAACAGCGGCATGCGAGGGTTGGAGCGCCAGGAGGGATCGTCAAAGGCCATCTTGACCAGGTCGGGCACAGCGCGCTCGAATTCTTCCCTGGAAATTCCCAAGTCGGCGATGGAACGCGGAAACGCCAGTTGATCGAGCAACTGTTCGATCGCCGTAACTAGTTTTTTCACTTTTTCTTCCACCGTACTTCCGCCCAGGCCGAGCAGGTCCGCGATCAGGGCGTATTTCTGGTGCGCGGTATACGCCCGCTGGTTGGGCGAGGGCATGAACTTGGTGGGTACGGAGGCGTTGTAGGCAATCACGTGCGGCAGCATGAGCGCGTTGGCACGCCCGTGCGCGATGCGGAAGCGCGCGCCGAAAGCATGAGCGAGCGCGTGATTCACACCCACGGACACGTTGGCAAACGCAATCGCCGCAATGCAGGCGGCGTTGTGCATCATGCAGCGCGCTTCTTCATCACGCGGGTGCTCGAACGCGATCGGGAGGTACTTGAACGCAAGCTGAATCGCCTGCATGGCGTTGGAATCGGTATAGGGTGAAGCGTAAATCGAAACCGCAGCTTCCAGGGCATGGGTCAGGCAATCGATGCCGGTGTCGGCGGTCAGGCCTTTCGGCATGGACATAACGAACTGCGGATCCACAATCGCCACGTCGGGGGTAAGCGAATAGTCAGCGAGCGTGACCTTGCGCCCGTTCTGCTTGTCGAAGAGGACGGCAAAGGGAGTGACTTCGCTGCCCGTGCCGCTGGTGGTCGGGATGGCAATCAGCCGCGCGCGGTTCGTCTTTTCGGTTGGATACCGGACCACACGCTTGCGGATATCCAGGAAGGGTGCGGCCAGTTCCTCCAAGTCAGCCTGCGGCGATTCGTACTTGAGCTTCATGATCTTCGCCGCGTCGATCACGGACCCGCCGCCGAGCGCGATAATCTGGTCCGCATGGTAGAGATTGAGAATCTCCACTCCTTCCATCACCACCTTGGCCTCGGGTTCCGCGTCAGGGATCACCGAGACGTGGACGGGAGTTTGCGCGGGAAGGTAGCGCCGGACAATATCGACGTGGCCCATCTGCTCCAACGCCGGGTTGGTGATGATGATGGTTGAACGCGATGCGAACTGGCCCAGGTTTTCCGCGGCGTTCATGTTGAAGTAGATCTGGTTGGGAATGCGGAACCACATGTGTGCCGGCGTCCTTCGAGCCACGCGCTTGATGTTGAGATAGTGGTAAACGTTTACGTTGTCGGTGGTGCTGTTGCCGCCGCCGGTCCCGCATCCAAACGAGAACGTGGGAACCATATCGTTGTAAACGCCGCCCAGGGCCCCGATCGATCCCGGCGAATTCACGATGATCCGTCCCGCGTTGACCGCCTCGCTGAATCTCCGGATGATGCCATCGTTCGACGAGAAAATGACCGCCGTGTGCCCCAGTCCGCCGGCATGGTTCACGTCCACACAAACCCTGAGGGCCTCATCCACGGATTTTGCCCGATACACTGCAAGCACCGGGCACAGTTTCTCGGCCGACAGGGGATGGTCGCGACCGACACCTTGGATGGGCGCAATCAGGAGCTTGGCGTTGGGCTTGACCGAAAGTCCAACCACCCGGGCGATATCGGTGGCTTTCTGGCCGACGACCAGGGGCTGCATGAACCCGGTCGCGGGATCGATCACCGTGCGCGCCAGCAGCGCTGCCTCTTGCTCGTTGCAGATGTGCGCGCCCAAGTCGGCGAATTTCTTCAGCACCAGGTCATAGATTTCATCGTCGATCACCACCGTCTGCTCGGAGGCGCAAATCGTTCCGTTATCGAAGGTCTTGGAGGTGATGATGTCCACCACCGCCATGTCCGTATCCGCGGTTTTTTCCAGATAGACCGGAGTATTGCCCGATCCCACACCCAGGGCGGGCTTGCCTGAGCTGTAAGCGGCTTTCACGGCGCCCGGACCGCCGGTGGCATCAATCAGGCCCACGTCTTTGTGCCGCATGAGGTAGGCGTTGTCCTGCAGGTCGTGCAATTCCAGGCAGGTGAAAACTCCTTCGGGAGCGCCGTGCTTCACCGCCGCCTCATACATGATTCGCACCGCCTCGAAGCAACAGCGCCAGGCGTTGGGGTGGGGACTGAAAATGACCGCGTTCCGGGTCTTGATGGCCATGATGCACTTGAAGAGAACCGTCGAAGTGGGGTTCGTAATCGGGGTGAGGGAGAGGATGACGCCGATCGGCTCCGCCACCTCGATCAGGCCGCGCTCCGGGAACTCGCGAATTACGCCGACCGTGCGTTTGTCCCTGACGTAGTTGTAGACGAACTCCGTGGCCACCATGTTCTTAAGGGCCTTGTCTTCCAGAACCCCAAGCCTGGTCTCTTCGATGGCCAGGCGGGCCAGATACTGAACTTGTTCCAGGCCGGCCAGGACCATCTGTTTCACAATGCGATCGACGTCCTCTTGCGTGCTCTGGGTAAAGACGGCGGCGGCGGTTCTGGCTTGCCTTACGAGTCCTTCCAGATAAGCGATCCGTTCTTCACTGAGGGTTGCAAAGTTCTCTGGCATACTCTTTGTCCGGTGTGGCAGTAGGGCGGCGCGGGAAGTCTGGGATCGGCGCTTCGGATTCCTTACCTGCAAACCCCGGGATCAGCCCGCGGCGAATCGAGCCCAACACATGACAGCTTCAAGCATGCGCGACCGAAAGACTGTGACGTGTCTCACGCTCCATCGTGACGGCCAGCGGCTGGGCGCGACCGCTAGTTTTTGACATTACGGCGGTTTCAGGCGCAAATACTCCGCATTGCGCGACCTGCCGGTCAGGAGGCACCTTCAACGACATTGGACAAGGGGGCATTCCACACCAGTACACGTGTCCTCTCAGCAACCCAAACGGCATACTAGGATTTCTCGTCGCGGTGCTGGCCCGCCTAAGGCTACGGGGCCAGTAAAGGCGCGTATTCCTCTCCGCGAAAATCCAATATTACTTGCCCGACGGGAATGCCAGCGCCGCCAGCGACGTAGGTCGCGTCGGCCGTCGCAGTGGTTGTAGGCCGGTCGAGCAGCACATGTGGAAAGCTCTTGATGTTCGACAACTCAAGCCGTGAATCGTGACCGAGTGGGATCATCCCTTTTCCCAGTCGCCCGAGGGTCATGAAGAAACCGGGAATTCCACCCGAGCCGTACCCATAAGCAAGAGATTTGTCTCCGATCAGCGAAGCTCCATGCTTCAAGTCATCGGAATCGGAAGCATTCACCAGGATGCCCACCGCGCCGGGCTTCTCTGGAGGGACCGATGCAGCTGCGGCATAATTGGGCAGGAAATCACCAAAATGTACCGAGGTGTATCCGAGATTGCGATCCAAAGTGACCTGCCGGCCGTTGATTTTGATCCAGCCGGACACCTCTACCCTCAAGTAATCCATGGCGGTCAGGTGAGCCAGCACCAGACCACACTCTCCCGTTCCCTTGCCCGAAACTTGAACTGCCAGGCTCAATGCGAACGACACTGCATTGATGGATTGCCCGCTGGCAGAGGCCGAAGCCGAGACCCAGTTCTTGCCGCGTCCGAGCACCGGCTTGCCCTGATCTAAAACCGGCGGTGCGTCGGTGGCGAAGGGCGCCCATGCCGAGGATGGGCCTTCCAGAATCAGCGAGGCGATCTCTCGTGCCGGGCTTATCGCGAACACCCGCAGCGCCCTCCGGTCCATGTCATCGCTGCGCACTACATCGAGGCCGATGAGGTCGCCCTGGGGCGTCCAGAACCAATGAAAACTGCAGGCGTAAGGAAGCTTGTGCGGCCCTGAATCTGGGGCCATGAAGTTGGAACGGTTTTCGAACAGTTCGGAAAGGAAGCCGGTCGCTGCGGACACGATGTCACCTCCATTCGATGCTGACTGCCCACACTGGGCCATCAGCCTGTGTTACCCCGCCTCCGCACTCAACACAATTTGTCGTCAGGCGGGACGTGGGTAATACCTTCGGCCACCATCTCCGACAAGGCGCAGATCGTGGCTACAGGGTTGGATCCCGCGGCGGTGGGCACCATGGCCCCATCAGCGACATAAAGCCCCTTATACCCGAAGACCTGGCCAAAACTCCCAGGAGCGGCGCTGGTGACGCCTTGTGCAGGATCGTCCGCGAGTACACAACCGCCCAGAGGATGCACCGTGACGTTATTGCGCATCGGCCAGTCCCAGGTGGGCAACGCGGTGAAGATTTTCGCTCCGGCCAACCGCTTAAACTCCTTGCCTGCTTCCAGAATGGCGTCATACAGGCGGCGGTTCTCGCGCCACGGCCACTGCACTCTGAGGTGGCCGTTCGGGTCGAGATCCATCACGCCGTTGGACTTGTCCACTCCCATGCACAGCAGCACCGCACTCTGGAAAGAGGTACTATCGCTCAGCAAATCCGCGAAGGCGAATCCGATTGTGCCCGAAGATTTGCCACCAGGAGTAAGGCTTGTGATCAGGTGTTGCACCAGGCGCGAGATCGGCTTCAACCACATCCAGCGCGGCTTCACGCCCTCGACAAACCACGCCAGGAACGCCGCATAGCTGGCATCTTCCAGGATAAAAGCGTGCTCCCGCGCAAAGTTCTGAAACAGGTTGTAATCTGTGCGCTGGGTGATCGTCGGGCCATAGTTGGGACTACCCTCGAATCCCTTCAGGACAAACGATAGAAAGTCTCCATTGCCGGAAAACTGTTGTCCCAGGCGATCGCTGATCCGCGGCAGCGTGCGCAGAAGGTGCTTCGAACGCAGCAGCAGCTCCGTTGAACCGAGGCATCCGGCGGAAACCACCACGCGGCCAGTCAGGATCGCTTCACGCGTATTGGTCTTCAGGTCGCGGTATTTCACCCGGTATCCATGCGAGCCGTCAGCGGCAGGATCATCTTCGCCAGAAGCATTTACCGGCACGACCTCATCCGCGAGACACTCGGTACGAACGTCAGCGTGATGGCGGTTCTCTGCCGCGTAAAGGTAATTCAAGTCGACGGTGTTCTTCGCATGGTAGTTGCAGCCGCAGATGCACTCGCCACAATATGTGCACGAGGTCTGAAGCTTGCCGTAGCGATTTTGCTCCTGTTGACCAATAGCCAGTGGGGGCGCGTTGGGGTCCTTCCCGAAAAACACGTTGATATCAACCAATTGTGAATCCCGACCAGCCCGCTGAGCGATGGTCTGGAACAGCTCGGTCTTGAGAATGCGCCGGCGGGGGTCCCCGGCGGCAGAAGGGATCGGCCGCGACCCCAGCACGGACTTGGCGACCGCATAGTACGGCATGAGCCTGGGCTTTTTGCACGAACTGGGCCAGCGCGGGTCTGCGAAAACTTCGTCAGGTGGGATAAGAAACACGTTAGCGTAGATCAGCGAACCGCCGCCAACCCCCGCGCAAATGACCACGTCCATGTGGTCGTAATTGCGTACGTCGTACATCCCGTGCAACTCGCCGGTTTTCCCAGCGGCTCTGCGGACACGGCCCGGGTGGGGAGTGCGGTCTGGGAGCACCCAGAAATTGCGCGCGAAATCACCGGGTGCGCGCGGGAATTCACCTAACCCATAGCGCTTGCCGCGCTCCAAGACCACCACCTTGCCCGGCCATTTGCGCGCCAGCCGGCAGGCATTGATCGCGCCGCCGAACCCGGTTCCGATCACCACGGCTTCGCATTTGTCATTCATGGCCACTCTCCGCTTTCGCCACACGCGCCCACGTCCTCAGGAGGATCCACCCAAACGCGAGATTGCCAAGCGGCGAAATAAACAGAGCCAACCGCCCAAACCAGGTGATGTTGGAACAGAAGAACAGGTACGTCCAATCGGAGAAAATTTCGGTCAGACGAACTCCGGCTACCAGCACCAGCCAATGCGGGTATCTTCGCCACCGGACCAGTGCAATGAACTGCAAAAGGGTGAACGCCGCCCACACGGCGCCGGTCCGCCGCAACAGGCCCTGCGGATCGACATAGGGGACGCCGTGAAACCACCTGAACCAGAGGTCAGGGAAAAACAGGCAGGTTCCGGACAGGACGACGTCCAGGATGACCAGCCCAGCCAGCAGAAGATTGGTTCTTGCCTTCAAACCAGCGTTCATGTGTCCTCCTCCTTGGGAACACCCGGCTCAGGCGGCGGCTTGAGCGTGCGCGGATGCAGGTTGCATACGGCGCCGTTCCCGTCGACGGTCACGTAACGAAAGTTAGGCGGAACTTCCTCTGCAACGGCGCCTAGCGGACCACAAGCGGCTGTCTGCAGCAACAGCGGTCCCCAGCGCGCCTTAGGATTATCACGGCAGTTGGTTTCGACTTCCGGGCTGAACTTACCGTACCAGACTTCGGGCGACCATTTGGGACCTGCGTCCTGCGGCCGGCGCAGTTGAAATTCCATATTCCAGTGTGCGTGGCCGGCAAAAACCGCGTCGACGCCCGGGCCGGTGAATTTGTTTTGCTCACGTTCGCGATAGCCGAGACAGAGATAGAAGAACTGGCTGAGGTAGTGGTTTACCGTGCCATAGCGGATGTCATAACCATCCAACATGTCACAACCACCGAACGGCGCTTCCTCCATAAATACATATGGCTTCTTTTGTGCCTTATTGAGTTCCAGTTGCTGCTCGGCCTGCTTGCGCTTCTTCTGCGACAGATTTGCCGGCGGGGCATGCAATCCCACAAAGATTCGGCGCCTCTCGGGATGAGCCGCGTCCTGTTCCTTGGGCTTCCCGATGCAGCTTAATACGTTCTCCAGCCAACTGATCTGGCTGTAGGGGTAGTACTCGTTAGCGGGATAGAATCCCATCGTATCGGGCGAGCCGCCCAGGATGTTGTCGCCTATGCTGATGCGACGTACTTTTTTGCCGCCATCATCCCAGAAGCTCTGCGCCGTCAAGCAATCGGGGCCGGTGTCGAGCACGATGAAGTAGCAGTTCTCGAGTTGGAAAGCATAGTTGAAGTAAGGATTCACCCGGAGGAAGTATTCGGAGATGGTGCTGACCTCCGCCTCGATGGCGATCAGGCCTTCCAAAATGGTCCTCAGCCACGCGTATACCCGCGAGGGCGCAACCAGACTGATTAGCAAAGCGCCGGCAAGGACAACAAGCCAAAACAGAAAGTGCGGAGGCCATGAGGGGTGATGAAACCATTGCAGAAATCGTTGTTCTAGTTCAGACCACTTGAGACCTTTGGCTTCGGAGACGCTATTTACACCAAACCATGCGGCCAGGAGCGCCCACATCAGTTGGCGGCCATACTTGACCATCGCCGCACTCGCCCTCTGGCCCAAGCGCACCAACCCGACTGTGGCTCCGCGGAGACCCATGCTGGTAATCGCTCCCCACCAACTCCGCGCCAGCAGTGGTGATCCCTTACTGATCAGCTTCTGCTGCACCTCTTCCAATTTCTTGCCGATCTCGACCGAGGTATTGCGATACCAGAAATCCAGCTCGTCAGCGCACTTCTTCGTAATGCCGAAGAGGTCCAGGCGAAACCCGGGCGAGTAGGGAAAGGTACGCCAATCGTGGTTGCCGGTGGTGGTGAAGATCGGCACCCGCAGCCCTTGTTGGTCAGTCAGGATCTCAATCAGGGCTGACCAATTGCTGTCGTCCGGCGTCCGGTCAAATAGGCCGGTGCGACAGAAATCCACCAGGTCTCCGAGCATGAACACGAAATCGAGGCGGCCTTCATCGGCTTCCTGGTTAGCCCACTTAATGAAGTCGCGGAGGCGTGTATTAAAGTTTTTGAAATCCTGCGACCCAGGCGTCACCGGGGAACCCTCGATGACGGCGGGCACCTCCGCCTCCCACATGTCATTGCGCGCGGCCACGTGCAGGTCCGTCAGGTGAACGAACTTCACCATAGAGTCGCCAACCCGCAGGCAGAGGGCGTGCTTCACTCGGCCCACCACTACGCCGTGCACTGAGAGCGCCAGATCGTACAGAGTCGGCCGCGGGTTTCGATTCACGGTCCGCAAGTGCTGTTCTCCAATGGGGGGCCTGGGCTTGGCCCACACCTCCCAGAAGGCGTGCTTGGGGAACAGTTCCGTGCGCAGCGTGGTGCTGATGAGCAGGCGCGTTTCGCCGACATTTTCGAAACACGATGGGAGCGCCTCGTCCTCCAACTTGCGAGCGCCGGTGAGTTTCAGCGTGAAATCCTGGCCCTGCCCGCCGGACGATGGATTCGCACTCAGGGTGTGCGCCGCGGCATCGAAGTCTTCTGAAACCGGCGCCGCGATAATGACACGGAATCCGTGTTCATTCATCGCTGGCACGCTGACGATCTCCGGGCATCCCAGATTGGGACTCATGATGAGGGAGGATTTCGGCTTATTCATCGTTCCCCTCCTGCGCTTTTCGTGGGGTCAGCCGTTTGAGAACAGTACGCGCTTCCTGCTTTCTTTGTCTGCTTCAGCCGAACCCCTCCGGCAGGTTCATGGAGCCGGAGCGGCGCGGCCAGCCGGCATCCCACCGGAAGCATGTTGACGGGCCAGTTTAACGAACGCTTCCAACGTGAGCATTCGGGAGCCCGGTGTCGCGCATCACGTCGTGCATGAATTCGATCATGGAGGCGAACGCATAACGGCGATGTGCAAGGGCAGCGCAGGTGCGAGCGTCTCAGGCTCTCACTTCCACCGTATGCTCCTGGCGGTCATCAACCAGGGGAATCGCCGTGTCGTCCTGCTGCACGCCATCCAAGGTGACGCCTTTCGCGCTCCCGCCATCGCGCGCTTGTGTGACCGTAATGTGATAGACCGTCTCGCGATAGCGATAGTGAAGCTTGAACCGCTGCCAATCCGCGGGAAGGCACGGCGCAAACCGCAGCTTGTCGACTTCCAGTCTCAGCCCCAGAAGCGACTCAAGGATAAGCCGGTACATCCACCCGGCGGAGCCCGTGTACCAAGTCCATCCCCCGCGGCCAATGTGGGGAGAGAGCGCATACACGTCAGCCGCAATTACATACGGTTCGACTTTGTACGTGTCAATCGCCTCGGGAGAGTGCGCATGGTTGACGGGATTGATCATGTCGAATAGCTCCCATGCCCGGCGATTGTCGCCCAAGGCGGCGAACGCCATGGCTGCCCAGATCGCCGCATGAGTGTACTGGCCGCCGTTTTCCCGCACCCCGGGGACGTACCCCTTGATCGAACCGGGATTCAAGTCCGATTTATCAAACGGCGGATCAAGAAGCTGAATCAGCCCGCTCTCCCGGCGAACCAGACGCCGATCGACCGCGTCCATCGCCATGCGTGAGCGCTCACCCTGGCCCGCCCCGGACAGAACCGCCCAGCTCTGCGCGATGGAATCGATCTGGCATTCGGCATTGGTTGCCGACCCCAGCGGCGAACCGTCGTCAAAGTAAGCGCGCCGGTACCACTCCCCGTCCCACCCGTTCTGCTCGATGTTCCGGCGCATTTGCGCGGCCGCTGCCTGGCAGCGCTCGGCGAAAGAGACATCGCCCCGCAGGCGCGACACTTCAGCGAACTGCAGGAGTACGGCGTACAGGAAGAAGCCTAACCAGACGCTTTCCCCCTTGCCGTGTTCGCCAACCATATTCATGCCATCATTCCAGTCGCCGCAGCCGATGAGTGGCAGTCCGTGTTCGCCCACTCCCAGCCCCCTGAGAATCGCTCGGACGCAGTGTTCGTACAGAGTGGCTGCGGTTGGCGACTGGGCAGGCAGGTCCCAGTAGGAGTCTTCCTCCGGGCTCACCAGGCGGCCTTCGAGGAAGTGCACCGGCTCATCGAGCACACCAGTGTCGCCGGTGCTCAGCACGTAGCGGCAGGTGGCCAGCGGCAGCCACAAGTAATCATCCGAACAGTGAGTGCGCACGCCCCGGCCGGCCGGAGGATGCCACCAATGCTGGGCATCTCCCTCCTGGAACTGACGGGACGCGCACAGCAGCAGGTGCTGGCGCACCAGGCGCGGCTGAGCATGGATGAGCGCCATAACGTCCTGCAGTTGGTCGCGGAAACCGAAGGCGCCGCCCGGCTGATAGTGGCCGCTGCGTCCCCAAAGGCGGCACGCCAAAGCCTGGTAGACGAGCCAGCCGTTGGCGAGTGCGTTGAGAGACGCGTCGGGTGTCTCCACCTGCACCGCGCCGAGGGTGTGCGACCAGTACTGCCACACCGCTTCGAGGGCGGCGCGGGCGGCGGCCGACCCGCAGAACCGGCGAACCAGGCTGGACGCATCCTCGGCGTCCTGCCCCATGCCGAGGGTGAAGATGATCTCGCGTTCTTGCCCACCGGCAAGTTCGAACGGAACCTGGATCGCCGCACAGGGATCGAGCGCAGCCCCCACCTTGCCGGCGAGCCGCGACCGGGACATCGCTGCCGGACTTCGCAGGGCGCCATTGCGTCCGAGGAACTCAGCCCGATCGCAGGTCACGGTTTGTTTGGGAGCGTCCGCGGCGAAGAAGCCCACCCGGCCGGCAAACTCCGTGTTGTACGGGTTGCGCGCGAACAGGGCGGCGCTATTCGGGGCAATTTCGCTGGTCACGTGCATGGAGGTGTTCGGCCGCAGGTCACCCAAAACCCATTCCACATATCCCGTGGCGGAGAGCCGGCGCGATCGATCCGACTGGTTGCGCACCTTCAACACCGCGAACTTGACAGGCGCATCCAACGCCACATAAACCCACAACTCCGAGCGTATGCCGCCCTCCGTGTGTTCGAACACGCTGTAGCCGAATCCGTGCCGGCTGGTGTAGGGCGTCGCGCCGCGGCTGGGCCAGGGCGTGGGCGACCAGAAGTGGCCGGTCTCTTCATCACGGAGGTAAAACGCTTCTCCGCTGGAATCGCTCACGGGATCGTTGTTCCAGGGAGTAAGGCGAAACTCGTGGGCATTCTCGGCCCAGGTGTTGGCGGAACCGGATTCGGAGATCACGGTTCCAAACCGGGGGTTCGCCAGCACGTTGACCCATGGTGCGGGAGTGGTTTGCTTGCGCGTCGTGGTAATCACGTACTCACGCCCATCGGGGGTAAATCCGCCCAGTCCATTCGAGAAGATAAGATCGTTGCGCGGCGGTGCGGCGGCTGCGAGTTCGGGGCGATGTTTCCGGGCCGGCGTAAGGCGCGGAACTGCCACCTGCAGCGGCTCGCGAAGGGTGATTTGATCGGCGAGCGAGCCTTGCGTATCAGAGATCGTAGCGCGAGCGACCGTTTGCAGCAGAATGCGATCTTCGTTGGACACCTGGTCCGAGGAGCGTACGAAGATGGCGCCGGTCGGGCCTGGCGGAATGGTTTCGATGCCGGCAGCAATCAACCCCATCACCTGTTCGTGGAGTTCTTGCCTGTACCCTGCGTGATCTTCGTTCCAGATCACCAGGTCCACGGCCAAGCCTTTCAGGCGCCAGTAGGCATGCGCCTGCACGAGTTGGCGCACCAGATCGATCTTCTCGGAGTCTCCGATCTGCAGCAGCACGATGGGCAAATCGCCAGAAATGGAATAGCCCCACAAACCCGATTGCCCGCGGCGGTTCTTGATCAGCACGCTGGGACCGGCGCGCAGCGAGGAATTGGCATAGAGGATGGAACTCGCCAGACGCGCATACAGTTGCGCGTCCGCCTCGGTGGCATTGAGCTGCCGCAGGAACACGTCGCTGTGGGTCCAGGCCAGATCGAACACCCGGTCCGCGAGACGCCGGTCCTGGTATTTGTCAACCAGGCCCAGGCATGCTTCGCGGGTCTCCCCCATGCCGGTCACGATATTGATGGTCGCCGTTTCTCCGGGACGCAGAGTTACTCGATGCCGGATGGCAACAACCGGATCCAGTACCGAGCCTTCACTGCCCGAGAGCGGGGCGGAGCCGCTCATCGCCTGCGGAGCGGCAATCGTGTTTCCGCGCCCGATGAATTGTAGGCGGTCGGTTTCATAGGAAGCTTCCCCAATGTCGGCCGCGTGCACTGCCATCAGATGAAACATCCAGGGTGCGTGCTCGTCGCGCGAGCGGGGGCGGCGCGTGCAGAGGATCGCCCGCTGTTTGCGGAGGATTTCGGTCTGAACAAATAGATTGCTGAAAGCCGGATGGAGCGCGTCGGCCGCCGCGGACGCCAGAACCACCTCCGCGTAACTGGTCACGTCGATGGCCCTTCGCGTCCAGGCACGGTTGGTGATGGTGATGCGGCGCAGTTCGATGTCGTCCTCGGGCGAGACGGCAACCTCGGTATGGGTGACGAAGTCATGCTTGCGGCAGCGGAACTCGGCTCGCGCCTCCGAGAAAATAGCTTCGTATTCTTCTGATGGCTCGCGGGTCGGCTGGTACGCGGTCGACCAGAACTGCCCGCTCGCGACATCCCGGAGAAAGCAGAATGTTCCCCAGTTGTCGCAGGTGGTGTCTTCGCGCCAGCGCGTGACGGCGATGTCCTTCCAGCGGCTGTACCCACCGCCCGCGTTCGTGACCATGACGTGGTATCTGCCGTTGGACAGCAACTGCACTTCCGGTATCGGCGTGTTCGGGCTCTCGAACACGCGCACCGGGGTCTCCACGCCCGTGGGAGTGGTGCGCACATCGGAGGACTCGGTTGCATGCGTATAGAACGCGGTGGCTTTGGGAACCCGCTCCTGGAGCAGCAAGGTGGTGGCCTGGAACAACGGGTCCGATTCAAACCGCTTCTGCATCGGCCGATTCAAGAGCAGATAGGCCAGCGACAAGACACTCATGCCCTGGTGATGCGCCATGAAGGAGCGAACGATGGCGCTCGATTTTCCGCGCGGCAGACGCGAAGGCGTGTAGTCGATCGCTTCATAGAAGCCATATCTGCCTTCGGCGCCTTCCGCGGCCAGCCGTTGCAGATTCAGACACGCCGCCTCGGGCGCCACCATGAGCGCGAGCGCCGAGGCATACGGCGCAATCACCAGATCCTCGGCGAGGCCGCGTTTCAGACCCTGGCCGGGAACGCCAAAGGCGCGGTACTGATAATTGAGGTGAACGTCGGTCGTGTTATAGCCCGATTCCGAAATACCCCACGGCACGCCGCGCCTTTTTCCATACTCGATTTGACCGTGGACGGCCGCCTTGTAGGTTTCGTCGAGCAAGGTGTGGTCGTAGGTCGGCATCACCAGCAGCGGCATGAGGTACTCGAACATCGAGCCGCTCCAGGAAAGCAGGGTTGGCGCTCCATTGGAATTGGTGAGCAATCGTCCCAGGGCGAACCAGCTCTCCTGCGGCAGTTGCCCCTGCGCAATGCCGACGAAACTCGACAGTCTGGCTTCCGAGGCCAGCAGGTCGTAAAAACTCGAGTCCCTCCGGCTTTCGCCGACGTTGTAGCCGATCGCCAGGAGATGACGCGCCTTGTCGAAGAGGAAGTCATATTCAAAGCGGGCGAGTTCTCCGCATTGTTGAGCGAGCGTTGCGAGGGTCGAAATTCTGGTCCGAGCTCGCTCGCCAGCATGCGTGATGAGGGATCGGAGCTCAGCCAGCCAGGCGCTCGCTTCCGGCGTCGCTTCCGAACCGTGCCGCTCCTCGAGGGCGGTCAGTAAGTCCGCTTCAAGGGTTGCCAGTTCGCGCAACGTGGGGATATGGGAAAGCTCAGGGCAGTCGCTGCGCCCATCCAGGGTGGCGAGAAGCGCGGACCACGGAGCGAGGAACGCCAGTTCATCGCCAGCGGCCCGGCATTGGCCGGCGAAAGCGCTTGCCCACCAGTTCGCTTCGCTGTTGGAGCCGGGCTCGAGGGCATCGGCCACCTTCGCAGCCGACGACATTAACGCTTCGAGGTTCAACCGGGCGGCGGTGAGCGTCGCCGGGGGTGATTCGCAGAGGCCTGCCAACTCATTCTGCAGTTGCGCGAGTTGGGTTGCGGCCGTGCCACCAGCAGCCTCCTGCAGGCCCTCCAGAGTGTCGCGGAGCCCGGCAAACAATCGCGCTCCGAGGATCTTGTCATCGGCAACGGCGATTAGTCCGGGGCGTAACGTCAGCAGGCTGGCGGCGAGATTGCCGCTGTCCACGGTGGAGACGTACCTCGGGGTCAGGGGTTTAAGGGATCGGGTGTCGTACCAATTGAAAAAGTGGCCGTGATAGCGTTGCAGGGTTCCCATGGTGTGCAGCGCATTCGCCGTGCGTTCGATGAGCTGTCCAGCGGAAACGTAGCCGAAGTCGTAGGCGGACAAATTCGCCAGCAGCGCCAGTCCCATGTTGGTCGGCGAGGTGCGATGGCTGACTACCGCGACAGGGTTTTCCTGATAGTTATCGGGCGGCAGCCAATGATCTTCCGGGCCGACAAAGGTCTCGAAGAACCCCCAGGTCTTGCGGGACAGTTTTTGCAGAAACACGGTCTGGTCCGCCGTCAGCCGTGCTCCGCGGTGGACCAGCGGACGGCTGATCCACCATGCCATGAGCGGCGAAATACACCAAAGTGCGAGTAAGGGTCCCGCACAAGCCAGCGCGGAAGGCCGCAGAACCGCGAGATAAATCGCCGCGACCATCGACAACGCGGGGGCGATCCACATCGTCCGGCAAATTGCGGCCAGGTTCGTGCGGTGGCTAAGATCGTGCGCGCTCGAGGGATTCCATTCGAGCATTCGCCGGTGCGTAATCCACATCCGCCACGCCGTGCGGAAAACTGCGTCCAGGGTAAAGAACGCCTCATACGGCAGGCACACCAGTGTAAAGGCCGCCTGCGCAAAATGCCTTTCCGCCGCGTGCGCCGCGGCCGCGAGGTGCTGACGGAGAAGCACCTCGCCCGGCTTGTGCAGCACATCCAGGACGGAAACCAGCAAGGAAGGAAGCAGGACGAGCGCAACCACCGCCACCGTCCAGAACCATGCGGCCGGCAGCACCGTCCAGCCCAGGATCAATAACAGCGCCAGCGCCGAAGGTGTGAGACTGCGGCGAAGGTTGTCGAAGATCTTCCACCGGGATAATCCCGAGAGCGGGTTGTACTGGAAACGTCCGTCGGGGCCGGGGGCGCCTGGCAGAACCCATCGGAAGAGCTGCCAATCACCGCGAATCCAGCGGTGCCGCCGGCTTACGTCCGCGCTGTAGCGAGCGGGATACTCCTCATACAACTGCACATCGCTCAACAGCCCCGCCCGCGCGTAGCACCCTTCCAGAAGATCGTGGCTGAGAATGCGGTTTTCCGGGAAACGCCCGTTCAGCGCCTGTTCGAACGCATCCACGTCATAGATGCCCTTTCCGATGAACGAACCTTCATGAAAGAGGTCCTGGTAAACGTCCGACACGGCGCGGGTGTACGGATCGATGCCCGGCTCACTTCCAAACAGCCGCGCATACCGCGAACGGCTGGTGCCCGGCAAGCTCGCGGCAACTCGCGGTTGCAAAATGCCGTAGCCTTCCACCACACGTTGCTGGTCGGGATCGTAACGCGCACGATTCAGCGGGTGCGCCATCGCCCCCACAAACTGCCAAGCCGAGTCGCGCGGCAACTGCGTGTCGGTATCGAGGGTGATGACGTACTTCACGCTGGGAAGAACTTGGGTGTCGCCCACGACCAGGGAGAAGCGGTTGCCTGGATCGCCGCGCAAAAGCGCATTTAAATCGCCCAGCTTGCCCCGCTTGCGCTCGTATCCCATCCATGTCCGCTCGCGAGCATTCCAGCGGCGCGGCCGATGAAACAGGAAGAATGTGCCGGAGTTCGTGCCCGGGTATTTGTCGTTCAATTGCTCGATTTTCTGCCGCGCCAGCCGCAACAGCGGTTCATCCTCGGGCAGCGATTCCTGATCGGCGTCTGGAAAATCAGTGAGCAGGCCCAAGTGCAGGTTGTCGTCTCGATTGGCCAGGAACCGGACTTCCAGCGCCTCGATCAATTCCTCGAGATTGGCCGCGCTGGTGAGCATCGTCGGGACCACCGCCAGCGTGCGCGATTCCGGCGGAATCCCTTCGGAGAAATCCATGCGGGGCAGTAAGTGAGGCGGCGCCTGCAATGTCGCCAGCCAGTTCACCAGGGCTACCGCTAGATGACTGGCGCACAAAAGCGAAACGATTCCCATCAGCCCGAGCGGCCAACCATGCAGGCCGCCGGCGTACGCCTTTGCCAGCAAGCCTCCGGCGATTACCGCCGAAAGCAGGACGATGGCGCCCAGGTACAGCAGGAGGGGGAAGCCGCCGCCCAGCTTGCGAAGAGCCTCCGCCGCCGATAAGCGCACCTCTGCTCTTTCCTGGAGCTGCCGTAGTCCATCGTCGATCAGATAGAAGCCGACATGGCCGGCACGAGGGTGGCTGCCTCGGCTGGAGGCGTTCCGCTGCGCCAGCTCAATCGCTGCGCGCGCCACCGCACTCTCGGACAGGCTACTGTTCTTCGCCGTCTTCTCGATGACGTGGCGATAGCGATCGCGCGTGGGAAAATCCATCCTGCCGTAAACCCCGCCGATGTCCTCACGCAAGACCTGCTCGACCGCGCTCATGGTCTCGACAAACTCGCGCCAGTCCATGGCGCCGAGCAAACGGAGACTCGCGATGCTGTTGCTGACGGAAACCTGGTCGGCGGCTTGGCGCTGGTTCTCCGCCTCCACCAACTGCTTGATGGTTGTGCCGGTTTCCGAAAGGCGCTGCTCAATCCAGGTGAGAGGCAAGGCCAGGGCGGGGCCCTGCCCTTGCAACCGGCGCGCCAGTTCCGCCACGAACGAACTCATCAGCGGTGGATCCGACCGCGCCATGTCCGCAATCACCAGAATCAGGCTCTTGGGATCTTTCTCGGCGGTCGCGGTCATCTGGTCCGCCCAATCGTCGGCGCGGTTGCGGTCGATCCGGTCGCTGGCGACGCGCGCCGCAACCCGGCGGAGATTCTCCACCAGCGCCAGACGGAGCATGATGGGCAGAGCCCAAAGTTCACCGAGCTTCAGCGTAGCCACCGTCTGGTAGGCCGCGATGAAGCTACTGAGGCTCTCCGGATCAACCCGCCCATCGCCGTGCGAGATGGTCTCCAGGGCGATGGCGTAGGCTCTCGGCAGACCCGCGGATGGGCCGTTCAGCAGGCAAGGCAGTTCTCGGCTGTACCCCTTCGGCAAATGTTTCCGGGCGGTGCGGATCTGCTCCTCGATCAGGTAGAAGTTGTCGAGCAGCCATTCCCCAGCCGGCGTAATCCGCCGGTTGGCCGTAACCGCCTCGGTCAGCAGGTCGCGGACCCCAAACAGCACGTCTTCGTTCTCCGCCAGCCGGGTCAGGAGTTGGTCAGAGGCGCGCTTTGGATTCAACTCGTGCGAGCCCGCCAAGCTCTTCCCGTACTGCTCCATCTGGTCGGCGGTCAACAGCTCTGAGCGTAGCGGCGGCTCGTCCGTGGCGTACTTTCGGGCCAAGGTGGCGGTTCGGATTCGCGCCTTGAGACGGAGCAAGGGCCCGCCGCCGGTCATCCTGTTAACGTTCAACTTTCGAGGTCTCCTCTGGTTTCGTGGCGCTCACTCGCACCGGCGCAAAGGATGGGACCGACATGGGGAGCCGTTTGGATCTTCGTGGCTATTCCCAGTGTACGCCTCGAGACCGGGGTTGGCGGGGCTTGCGGTTGCGATGCCACTGAGAGCGCCACAGGACCGAGGATCTTACGAAGAAAATGACCTCATGGCCGGGGTTGGAGGGTTTTATTTGGCGAGCAATAGGATTGCCCAAAACCCCAGTGCGACCAGCAAGAACGAAGCTCCCATTTGCAGCGGACCAATTCTCGGCGCGTAATGATCGAACACGACGGCCTCCTGTGGTCGTGACTGGCTAAAGACGAAAAACTTCAGAGGAACTGGCTTAGCGCCTGTGACAAAACCGTCTGCAAATCACGATGAGGCCTTCCTCCGCCAGCTCTGCTTTTCTCTTTCCCACTCAACATCCGCCAGTTGAACCTGCTCGAGTCCAGACTGTTGAGGGGCCCGGGCAATCTGTCCACGGAAATCCGCAGACATGGCTTCCAATTCAGTCAGGCTCTTTTCGTCCAATCCGGTCATACCGGTATTACCTCACGGGCCGTCGACGGTGCACTACGGTCGCCGTCGCGTCTTCAAGACGAGCAGCGATATTGCCCTCGCGAGTCGAATGGTGAGTGTTCTCGCTCGTGCAGTCCCCCATTCTGTTTTTGCTCCCGGAATGCCTTCTTAAGGCATTCCAGTACGTACTCGCGGCCGCACGCCTGCATGGAGTTCCAGAGAGACACGCAGTGATGGATCAGGTAATCCTCGGCTATCTCCGTGGTCATGCGAAGACCCTCGGACGAAGCCGTGTCCAGTATGTCCTTCACCGTCAGCCGGGTCTCGGCCCTTTGCGCGCCTGTGGTTGCCATCGTGCTCCTCGCTTGCCGGAGGTCCACTCCGCACTCTTGAGTATTGCCCTGGCGCAAGTCAAAATCTGTTCACAATTGCTCAGCTCAACGGTGAGCATTTTTGAACATCAATTCTCCTTCCCACTCGTTAGGCTGTGAGGTCGCAATGACCAAAGCTCACAATTTTATTCGCCGTGCCAGCGGTGCATTGGCATTGTCGGTGCTGCTGGCCTGCGCGCTGAGTCAGGTGTGCAGCGGCTATTCGGTGCTGACCCACGAGCAGATCGTTGATCTGCTTTGGGACGAACAGATCAAGCCTCTGCTGCTGCAGAAGTATCCCGGCACATCAGCCGAGGACCTGCGGGTGGCGCATGGGTATGCGTACGGCGGGTGCCTGATCCAGGATATGGGTTATTACCCCTTCGGCAACCGGTTTTTCAGCGACCTGGCGCACTACGTCCGCAGTGGCGATTTTGTCGCGGCGCTGCTTTCGGAAGCGACTGATGTCAACGAATATGCGTTCGCCCTGGGGGCGCTGTCGCACTACGCCTCCGACATCACGGGGCATCCTTTCGTGAACGCCGCGGTCGCACAGGAGTTTCCCAAGTTGCGGACGAAGTATGGGCGCGCAGTCACCTTTGAGCAAAATCCAAAAGCCCACATTCGGACAGAGTTCGGCTTTGATGTCGTCCAAGTTGCCAAGCAGCGCTACACCTCGGACTCGTACCACGATTTCATCGGGTTTCAGGTGCCGAAACCGCTCCTGGAGCGAGCGTTCCGCAAGACCTACGGCATTGAGGTTAAAGATGTTTTCTTCAATCTTGATCTATCCATCGGCAGCTTTCGCCGGTCCATCAGTAACGTCATTCCGGAGATGACGCGGGTGGCGCTTGTCCTCAAGAAAGATGACTTGGTCAAAGAGAATCCGACCGCTAGCAAGAGGAAGTTCCTGTACAACCTGAAGCGCAGTGATTACGAGCGGGAGTGGGGAAAGACTTACCAGAAGCCGGGTGTGGGCGCCAAAATCCTCGCCGTATTGTTCAGGCTAATGCCCAAGGTGGGCCCATTCAAGGCATTGAAGTTCCAGATGCCAAGTCCGGACACCGAGACCTTGTATCTGAAGAGCGTTAACAACACTGTAGACCAATATGGGATCTATCTCCGGGACTTGAAGGCGGAAAAGCTCTCTCTGGAAAACACCGACTTTGATACTGGCAAGCCGACCGTAGCCGGGGAGTACGCGCTGACAGACGAAGCCTATGCCAAGCTGTTGGACAAGCTGGCGGACCATAAGTTTGCCGACATGACGCCAGAGCTGCGGAAGAACATATTAGACTTCTACAGCACCGCGGATGTTCCCGTTTTCGCGAAGAAGAATCCGGAAAAATGGAACAAGGTGCTCAGGAACATTGCATTGCTGAAATCGACGGTTCCAGAAGCTACAGCATCCCAGACGCAGGGAGCACTTCGATAGAGCGACGACTGTGCGCGTCGACAACCTCATAATCGCAGCCGTGTTGGTACTTTCTGCCGCCGCCTCCGCGCAAGATCAAAGTTCCATGGCGCCTGCGGGCGAACTCATTAATGCCGTCATCGCAAATGAACTCAGGGACCGCGTGCAGCAGCGGAAATGGATGTACGTGGTCGAAAAGCGAGAGGGCAACCAATCCCTCACGGAAGAGCAGGTGGAGACCAAGAACGGCCCCCTCTACCGTGTACTTGCATCGGACGGCATACTGCTGACCCCTGACCAACGGCAGCAGGATAACGCGCGCATTGGCCGCCTTTTGCAGGATACCAGCCAGCAGTCGAAGCTCAAGCAACAGTATGATGATGACGAGCAGAAGCTGGAAACCCTGATGCGGGTGATGCCGGAAGCTTTTCTCTACGACTATGATGGCGTCGACGGCAATTTTGTGAGGCTCAAGTTTCGCCCCGACCCCAGCTACAAACCCCCGAACTATGAAGCTCGGGTGGTGCATAGCCTTGCCGGAACAGTTCTGATCGATCCGCAACAGCAACGCCTGGCCAAGCTCTCGGGGCAGCTCGTGGACCGTGTGCAATTCGGCTACGGGGTCCTTGGGCACATCGACAATGGCGGCACAATCGAAATTGGGCGCGTACAGGTCGGACCCTTACAATGGAAGACCGCTTTGCTCAATATCCAATTGTCAGGGCGTCTGATTTTTTTCAAGACGATTAGTAAACAGCAATACGAGACCCGATCAAATTTCCGTGCGGTTCCCGATGATCTCAGTCTGTCGGAGGCGAACGAGCTTCTTGTTTCCCCACTCCTCCACGCGCCAAGTCCTGAGATCCGGCACGGCGACCCTGCAACCACCTCGCTTAATTTGCCCCAAGAGTTCCTATCTGAGTAGCGGCAACTGCGGAAGACGCCATATTCGGAGCCGAGCGTTCCTGGGAATCGCTTGCCATCTCAGGCGTTCGAAGCCAGTGAGCGGGGAAAAGCCGGTGGTGGCGGGCGTTGTGCTACATACTGACATAGACCAGTTTTCCGATATGCAGTTTGTTCAGTTCGCCGGCGAACGACTCCAAGGCAAACACGGCACGGCCTGCATCGCTGTCGGGATTCGGCAGCGTACCATTTCGCGCTTTGAATGCCTTGACAGTATCGTACAGCCTTTCCAGTTCGTCGATTGCTGCTTGGAGCTTGGAGTTCGTCATGCGTCTCCCTTCGCTGGTTCTACCTGCACTTTCAGCAATCACGGCCAGGGCAATGCGATTCGTTTGTTGCTCTTCGCAAGCATTTACTTGATTGCTCCAAAGGCATCTTAACTAAAACTGTGGATTAATAAGTATCCGCAGTACCCGAGTGACTCGCGGATGAGAATCAGCTTGCCGAGCGATGCGTAGGATGGTCTGGCCAACCACCGGGACGCGGCGCCCGTAGTACTGCTCGTCGCGGGTATAAACCGTCGGGTGATGCACGTTATCCGGTACATTCGTGAGCCATCGTGTGGGAGCGATCCAGTAGCTCGCCTTGGCACCCAGCTCCACCACCGGTTTGTTTGTGGGAAGAAGGGGATCATAGCCGGCGCCACGCGAGATGAATCCCAGTCCCGGTCCGGTCTGGCCTGGCCCAGGTTTGGCGTGAAGCTCAGCCGCATTTTACCATGGAAGGGGAGCAGATGCGTTTGAGCTTCTGGAACAGCGGCAAAAGGAACAGCATATTTCGCAAGCTGGATTGAAGTCTGCTTTGCCAGTAGTGTTGTTCGTGCCCATGTCACAGGTACGCAGAGCACCAACAAGCTGAGCGGCAAAAGCTTAAAACAAGCTCAGCCCGAGCGCTCTCGAAGTTCTGGCAGGCAACGGCGTCGAGGTGATGATCGCCGCACGGAAAAAAGCATTGCGTTCCGCGTGCCGATGTTCAAGGTTGTGCAAATTCATAGGACGAACGCAAAGCCGCACTCGCCTTGGAAAGAGCAATCTACGGCAATCTGTTCCGAACTGTTCCGGAAACTGCGAACAAGAACAGCCGTGCGGCGATCAACTAGGCCGGAAACGATGAACGGCTCGACTCGCAACTGCAAGAAGAAAGGCCGCTTCCGGGTTTAGCCCGTCAGCGGCCATTGGTTGCGGGGGGTGGATTTGAACCACCGACCTTTGGGTTATGAGCCCAACGAGCTACCAGACTGCTCCACCCCGCAGGATCATCATAGCAAACGGGACGGAAAAATGCAGCCTGCCTCGGCAGGGGTTAGCGGTAACGCAGCAAATCGCGGTATTCGCGGGCGACCGCCTCGAGAAAATCTTCGTTGTCGGGTTGCGGTTGGGCCGGCAGTTCGAGCTTTTGCGCGATGTGCTCCGCGATCCGCTTGGCGGTCGAGGTCCGCACCTCGGGCGCCAGGTCCAGCCGGCGCGCGAGAAAGGTTTCGATCAACACCAGCTCCGTGGTAGAGAGCTTCGCGACCGGGTAGACGGGCAACTGCGCTCCCGGCTTCAGGTTGAAGAAGAGCTCTCCGGCCTCCTCTTTCTTTTCGTGGACCACCACGGTGCCGGCCACGAAATCGCCCAGCCGTTTGCTCTTCTTGTTGAGGAACATGGTGACGCAGCCCACGGCGTACACTCCGGGAAGCTGGTCGACCACCCGCAGCAGGTTGCGGCTGATGGCCTCGAACGCGGTGATGGAGCGTCCAGTGTCCTTGATCACCCGAATCCCCGCGTGCCGTTTGCCGGGGGTCTGGCCCTGCCAGATGGTTTCGAAGAATGCGTAGTAGCCCCAGTACAGGCAGAACAGCACGAAGATGAAGACCGCCGCCGACCAGTTCCAGGCCGAGGGCCAGACGCGCCTCAGTTCCCCTCCCATCACCACCAGCGCGATGAGCAGCAGCACGACGTAGCCGATGAACTGCAGCAGGATGTCGAAGACGATCGCCAGGAAGCGGCTGCCGATGCCGGCCAGCGGAAACTCGATGGCGATCTGTTCCGGCGTGTCGATGGTAAGCTTGTCGAGCGAGTCCACCATGATCTCCA
>JBIOFT010000002.1:0-97741 GCA_044447375.1 Terriglobales bacterium
ATCTGTTCAAACAGCTCCACCTTGCATCTCCTGTCCATCGGCCTCCCTGTCCCGGCTGGCAGGGACAGCGTAGGCCGATTAGCTCTGCAGGGTGGGCCAAATTAGACGATCAAAGTGGGCCAAATCAGAGTAGCGAAATCACGGCCTCGCTGTTTACATGCACCATGTCTGGGTAAGGCACCGTACTGCCAAGAAAAGTAGTCTAGCTCCAGGCGCCGCTGTTAGGAAGTAGATCAGCAAAACAAACACCCTCGCGCAGCGTCGCGGGGTTTTTTTGTTTTTGTGAGCTGCGGGGCGTGGATTTGGGGGAGTATCTATATATGGAGGGAAGGACCTGGCTTTGGGTATCTTCCGGGTGTGGTGGCCGTTGACAGATGTCGTAATACGATATATACTGAAACTTCGATTGAACTGCGTTGATTCCTGCGGAAAGTCTGCTTTAAGTCCCTTTAAAAACTCATTGAGGCGAGCGCCCAACAAGGAGCATTATGCCAATTCAAGAACTGAAGCCACTCTCGCTTGTCGAGGTCACTGAGCTCATCACCGAACTTGAAACGCGATACCACATCCCCAGCAAGGATCTTGTCCAGGAGCCCTCCAAGCGGCGCAGTGTGCCCGAGGACGATCTTGCAGAGTGGCTCTTCCTTCTGGAGCAGAAGCGTGCGCTTGCCGCTGTTCGGAAGTAAGCCAACCCCAACACCCTCGCGGGTATCACTCGCGGGGGGTTTTCTTTTGTGCAGATCTGGGCGGGGTTACAATGGCGCGGGTTTCTTGGAGTAGGTGTTTCTGTGGAGGTGGAGGATGGATAGGCGGAGGTTTTTGGGGATGGTGCCTTTGGTTGTGGCGGCTCCATTAGTGGCGGCGGTTTCATTCGGAGAGCGGAAGGCCACGACGGCGGCGGAGAAGGCGTCGGTTGCGCCGGAACCGGCGAAGAGGGTTTTTACCCCGGAGGAGGTGAAGTCGTTGAATGCGTTTCAGCGCGCGGGGGTGCGGCATCCCTACACCTGCGGCTGGGATCATCGGGATGCGAATCATTTGGATGGCGAAGGGGTGCTGCTCGCCACCGAGCGGGGGTGGATTTGCCTCTATTGTGATTACACCCAGGAGTGGGCGAGTTCCTCGATGAAGAATTGGCGGTGGAAGGAGATTCACTGGCGGGAGTTGGAGGGGATAAGGAGGGAGAGACGGAGATGAAAAAAGCCTTCGCGCGTGGGCGAAGGCGAATTTATTCAGCGTACTTGGGCCACTTAGGCGGCGGTGGCTGTTTGCGGGGCGCGAGGTTCTGTTTGCCGGGTGCTGGTGCCTGCATCCGGTTCCTCGATGATGGGTGCGGTTTCCCTATCGAGGATCTCCGCTTCGGCTTGGAGCCAGTCCTCGCGGTCGTGGCCGTGCTCGCGGCCGCGCGCTTCGTAGAGCTCGTAGGCGCGACGGCAGATCTGTTCTTCCAAGATTGTAGGATCGGAAATTGGGCCGAGTGGATCGGAGTGCTCTGTTAGGGCCTTCATTTCGCCTCCGAGTGGATTTGGGGGAGTTGGTGGGACTCTACACCGACTGCGAGCAATGTCAATTGCTCAAGACTGGTGCAGTTCGGCGAAATTGATTTGCAACCTGTGCTGTGTAGCTTTTCAGGCGGGGTTGAGCCGAAGACGGCTTGCGCAGCTCATGAGTCAGTTGTCAGGCCCGGATTGGGATGTAGCCAGCTCACCGGAAGTGGCCGAACGAGCAACTCGTCTCCCAGGACGTCGAAAACCGCACCGCAGCGATCGCAGGTAAGCGCCCAGAGCTCCTCATCTCCACACGTTGCAGGGGTGAAATGGGAGGACGCATAGGACAGGACAAGCGCGTCGCAATCGGGGCACTCCGCACAGAGGGCCAGGGTCTGATCGAAATTGGAGTCCTTCTCGGGCATAACTCTCTTAGCGCTATGCCGCGACCTTTGGCCGGCCATCAACGACGGTTAACACGGTGACCACGACCCAGTCGCCCGGACAAGCCTGCTCGAGCACCTCATACTTCCTGCCCTCGGGGACCGTGTCACAGTAGTTTGCCCGGCGCTTCCCATGCGGCATCGCCGGATTCCGCCAGACGATGAAGGGATTGGCTTGCTTGCCGAAGAGCACCATGACATTCCTCCCTCTCGTTCCTCCATGCTGCTAACATTGCTGCATTGCAGCATACCGTTGGACTCGTTGCTGTGACGTGGGTCACCATCGATAGTGACATGGCTCGTGCGGCGGAGGTGTGCGAATAGTCGTGGCGGCGGGGATGAGAAAAACCGGCCTGATGTGAGAGTTAATGCGGATTTTTTGGATTTGTTGAAATGAAAATTAGCCGGCGTTGAGGGTGCGGAGGACCATGCGGGCGAGTTTGATGGAGTCGTGGATGGTCGCGATCACCTTGGGGGTGTTCTCGATCGGCTCGCCGCGCAAGCGGATCGCCGCGGTGAGAGTGGCGGCGACCAGGAGCGCGCCTTTGAGGCGCTCGTCCGGTCCTGTAGGTTCTGGCATGAGGTGGAATTGTACGCTGTTCGCCTTTTGTTCGTCTAGCCTGCCTTAAAAAAAACCCTCACGAGTGAATACTCGCGAGGGTGTTTTGTCCTGCTCTGCCGCCGTCTTTGCTGGCTCACAATTTCATGGCCGTCGCAATCGTCGCGCAAGCATAAGCAACTGCTATCGCAATAAAGAGCGACATGAGACGCCACGTCTTGCGCTGCGCGCATAGGGCGCTCCATGCAATTGAGAAACACGTCACCACCAGACAGAAAATAGCCGACGCCATAAATCGCCTCCTCAATTTAGCACTCGGGCTCGATCTCGAGTAAAACGAGCGCGCTGGGGGTCTGCCTTTGGGCGCACAGATACCCAAGGCGCTCGTCTCGAGGAGTGGTTTTCTGGGTTTTTAAGGGGCTGGATAGGCGGGAACTTACCTTTTTACATTACTCCTAAGCTGCTGATTTGTCAAGGGTTACGCGGAATCGCTAATCAACCGAGTTTTTTCGACTACGGAGTTCATAGGGATATCGCGGTCGAGCAGATCACTGCCTATTAAGCAAGTAGGAGCAAGGTGAGACTGACAGAGAAGGCAAGAAAATAGGAGGCGGGCAAGTAGTGATCTCTGGAGATCCTGATCCAGCGCTTGTGCCACCATATCGAGCCATGCGGACCCTTTAACAACTGCTTCAAAGAATCAAAATGCCAGTTGAACAGGAACCAGAAACAATCCTCAAACACCAGAACTCCGATGAAACTAGCCAATAACAGCAAAATGTTGTGTGTCCAATAGACATATTCGCATACATAGATCAAGGAAATAATAACGACAACAGTGACCACGTGATAAGTTAGGGGAGATTCTATCTGCAATATGTTGGTTATCAGCTTTACAACCGAATGATTCGGGGCAAATGGTTTCGCATACCATCTATTTTTAGGCCAGCCGCTGCCCCAGCCGGCCTGCTTCTCAGCGAATATTTCACAAATAGCCAAGGGGAGCGCAAGTGCAAATATGTTCAAGAGGTAGATAAAATAGGTAGGCATGGAACCCTGGGAAAGGCCGGAACGTGGAACTTTGAAATTGGCTAGGGTCTCAATTCAAGGCCGCCTCTTCTCCGTATGCCCCGCGCATGCGCTCCGGCAGCATCCGGCTTATGATCTCCGCCACGTCATCGGCCTGCTTCTTTAGTAATGTCGTTGTTTCGCTAAAACGCTTCAATTCCTCTGTTGTCGGCTTCTCCCCGCGTTGTCTCTTTTGCAGGACTTCTTCAATGATCCGTATATCGATCGGCTCCAATTTGATCGGCTGCCCGACGTGAAAAACAGCTTCCGCTTTTTTCACCGCCGCTTTCGTCAGCTCGGATAATCCTTCAAAGCTCACGCTCCCGCCGTTCTTGATCTCCAGGGCAGACGGCACCAGATACGACCCGGTCTTTTGCGCCAGGTACACCGGGCCTATTCTGGCCTTCTGCATCTTGCCGGAGGCGGTGAATGGATGGATGGCGATCCAGGGAGTTTTTCCCGCCTCCATTTTCTCCGCAAGTTCATCGAAATTATCCGGATTGAAAGCGCCATCGGCGGAGCCGCGTTTGTTCTTTCTATAATCCAGACCCGTGAAATTCTCCTTACCCGCCATCCGGTACATCAATTCTTGCGGGGTCAGGCCGAAGTGGGTGGAGCTCACGGCGAGCTGAAAATCCAGATCGTTGCCGAGCGCTTTTATGGCCGCCGGCGCGTCCAGGTTGGAAATATGCGAGGACGTGACGATGAACTTGTTGTTCGCATCTTCCTCTTGAATTCTCCTTATCTCTTCCACGTTGTCCTTTCCCTCTACGGAAAAATCCTTGCAGAGGAAGGTCACTATTTTCTCTACGCCGTTTCTGAGCGTTTCGGGTGTACCGTGCCGGTCTTCTCGCGCCGAAATATTCTCCGCCGGAGAACCTAAACCTCCCGCGAAGGGCATCTCTTGCGGAACTTCTCCCGGGTGCCAATCGGCCCATGTTTCATTTTCAGGATGCTCTAACATACAAATGCATGTTCGTTGGTTACCACAAAACCCGTTGCTGGCTAATCTGAAGGGGTTTGTGGATGCACTAATAAATCATTGCCTATACGTGATAAGTCTGGGCTGAGTCGAAAGTCTGTTTGAGAAAAGGCAGGCGCAAGAGACTCCGGAGGGCAATACTCCAAGAGTACCTTCCGGCCAAATGTCGGTCAAGGGAGAGATCGGTTGACACCGAGTTCGGAGCGGGGAAGAGAAAAACCGGCCGCGGTTAGCGGTCGGGGTGGGTGCGACTCTTCCTTTATTTCTTGCTGCGCGAGGGTTTGCCGGGCGCTGAAGGGGAGGTGTCTTGCGGTAGCAGTTTGCGCTTCTTGAGGAATGCCAGAATCGGCCGGCCGCAGCGGGCACAAACTGAATACCGATCCCAGCCCATGCCGGCAGTCACGACTTCCTCCCGATCCCTAATTTCTCGTTTGCACAGATCGCATTTGTTGAGAACGTGCTGGTAAACTTCGTCGAGGTCACCCACAGTCGTGTGTTGGCAGGCTAAGTACGTGCCCAGCATTTCTGGTAGGTAACCCGCAGCGTCCGGGTGCCTGGAAGCAAAAAGAGTTTCGTTTGTGGGATTCTCTCCCGATAATGACATAACACCCTCCCAAAGAACGACAGGTTCATCTAAGCACAGGGGTGGGAGTTGTCAAATGTTGGCGGGGATGAAAAAGATACCATGAAAGCATAGTGCAAACCGGCTATACTGAAGACATAAGCATTAATTCATTGCACTATGCCCACCCATTACGTCGGCGTGGACTTCCATAAGTCCACATCCTACCTCTCGGTCATGAACGAGTTCGGCACGCAAGTAAAATCAGGGCGGATTTCCAATAAGAGGGAGGATCTGGAAGCGTTCCTCCGGCCCTATCCGCACGCCGCGGCCGTTCTGGAAGCTGGTCGGAATTGGAGCTACATGTACGATTGGCTCGAGGCTCTCTGTGAGCGCGTAGCCCTGGCCCATCCCCTCAAGGTCAAAGCGATTGCCTCTGCCAAGGTCAAGACGGATAAGATAGATTCGCGAGTTCTGGCGCACCTCCTGCGAGCCGGCCTCATCCCCATGGCTCACGTGCCAAAGGAACCGACGAGAGAAGTCCGGGAGATCCTTCGCCAGCGTATGTTCTTCGTGCGCCTCGGTACCATGGCCAAGAATCGGATACATACCACGATCGATCGGCACCCGGAGCTTCCAGTGGCACCGACCAAGAACATCTTCGCGCCTGCAAGTCGCCCATGGTTCAAATCGCTGCCCTTAAGCGAGTTGGAGCGAGCCAGTCTGGAGCAAGACCTTAAACTACTGGACGCCCTTAAAGAACGCATCCATGAGAGTGACGGGATCGTTCTGAAGATTTTCAAAACAAACGAAGATGCCAGGCTCCTCCAAAGCATGCCCGGCTTCGGGGTGTTCCTCGCGACCCTGGTTGCTTCCGAGATCGACGGCGTGGGGCGCTTCCCCGATCCCAAGAAACTCGCTGCCTATGCGGGACTGGTCCCTTCCACGTATTCCTCCGGACCCAAGACGCGGCATGGCGGCATCACCAAGCAGGGCAACAAATTCCTGCGCTGGGCCTTTGTCGAAGCCATCTGGCCGGCCATCCGAAAAGATCCGAATCTGCGCCAGTACTACCAGCGCATCAAGCTGCGGAAAGGATCGAATCCAGCGAAAGTAGCGACAGCGCGATACCTCCTTACCATTGCATACCACTTGTTACGGGATAAACGGGCGTACGAGCCTCGTCCATTGCCTCCACCGAAGGCTAGCGCTCAAGCTTCGGCTTGAGATCGCTCTGAAAAAGATTGGGGAATGGCGAGATAGAACCCAACGGTATCAAGTGTGTCGTCCTGGACGATACGGATAGGAGCATGGTTTTGCACCTTTTTACATAGAAGAAAAAAGCAGGTTATCCACCTGCTTGAGTTGCATTGTGCTTTCATAGGAGCCTTCGGGCGGTGAAGGCAAATCTTCCTTTAGCGTGCTGGGCTACGCAGCTGGTTTTCGCTCGGTGCCGATTGCTGTTTTCTTGCCGAGGATTTCCGATTCGGCTTCTCGTTCATTGATCCGGGATTCGCGGCGGGCGTCATCACGTGTTGCAAGCCGCTCCACGTTGCGCTGCGACTTATCCGCTTTGGTTCGTTTCTTTGCCATGGCCTCATTAGAGCTGAAGTTTTCCCCATCCGCAAGGACGTGCTAGCCGGTGTTCAGGGTGCGGAGGACCATGCGGGCGAGTTTTACGGAGTCGTGGATGGTCGATATCACCTTGGGGGTGTTCTCGATGGGCTCGCCGCGCAAGCGGATCGCCGCGGTGAGGGTGGCGGCGACCAGGAGAGCGCCTTTGAGACGGTCGTCGGAGTTCGGCGGCTCGGGCACGAGGCGCAATTGTACGCTGTTCGCCTTTTGTTCGTCTAGATGATATGGGGTTTTGGCGGAGATCGCTAGACGTGTGCCGGCAACGATTTTGAGGTCCCCAAGGCAGAGTAGGGACGCCATTGGTTCACGCTGCAGGAACCCGATTCGATCGCCTTTTTAAGCTTTCGCGTGTCTTGCGCAAGGATCTCCTCGTTGCTGAAGGCGCCGCGGAGAAACTTAAACAGGGGCTTGAGCACGTCGTGTTTGTCCTCCGCCAGGGAGTAGAACACGCGGAATCCGACGCGGCGATCCGTCACCAGCCCGCAGTTCTTCAGGTATGTCAGGTGGCGGGACACATTCGATTGCGAGGTCCCCATCAGGTACTGGATGTCGCAGCCGCACAGTTCTCCGTGTAGCAGCAGATTGAGGATGCGGAGGCGATTGCTGTCCGCAAGCCCTTTGAAGTAGTCGGTTAGTTCCTGCACGAATTAGCTCCTTAGCAGGTCATAAACGTATATGCGTTAACTCTCCTACCACCATATTCAATCACTCGCAATCAGTGCGAGACCGTCTTGTGGCTGTGCCTGCATTTCAGTCCGCAAACGCTTCATCGTCTGCCGCAGTTCTTCCTTGCTGGGAAAACTGATCGCCTGCACCGGGCACACGTTGATACAGGCTTGGCATCCGACCACGCAGTTGTAGGGGTTCTTCACGATCGGGTGACTGTTGTCCTCGTCCCAGGCAAAGACGTCGTTCTTGCAGAACTTGAAGCACTCCTGATCTCCCGTGCAGATTTCGTTGTTCACAGTGGGAAACCACGGAATCTTCTCTCTCGGGATCGTTCCTGCTGGCATGACGCCCTCCTTTAAGTTGTCTAAACCTCATCGACCGGCCGCGTCATGACGGCTGAAGGTGCGCCTCCGCTTGGGCAAAGGCTTCCTTTACTTTTTCAATCGCTTTGTCGGTTGGCATGGAGCGCAAGTCAAGGGGAACCGTTTGCTTCTCGAAGTCGATGCCCGCTTTCTCGAAGGCATCGCGGAACATCTTCTTTTGCATGCGCGGATCGCAGGCCCCAATGATGTAAATGGCATCAGGCTTGAGGATTTCCTGGAAGAACCGCTCGCCGTCGTCCACACACAACTGTGGGTGCAGCACTGCGTATTCAGAGTTAAGTTCATTGCGGATGAAATTCAGCAGTTGCCAGAAGTTCATGTCCTTGAATCCCGGACACTCACCGGTGCAATTGCACAGGATGAAACGCGGCTTGCCATTCATGAGCGCTCCTTTCGCCCCTCACGCTGCGGAGCTTCCGTGGCTTGCGCCATCGGTACAGGCGTTCCTGCTCCGGGACAAGGGTGCTCGCATACAAGATAATGCGCATACACGCATACACGATATTACCCAAGACATGTGCCGTGCTGTGATGTGCATCACCTGTCCCGGTGACCGGCTTGGGATAGCGCGTCGTACTGCGCAAATCCTTGATGGAGCGGATAAAGAAGGCGGCGGTTAGCGGCGGGGGGTGGTCGGCGGTTTGCTGGAGATGAGAGCCAGGACGAGAAGGAGGATGCCGAGGACGAAGCCGATGCCGAAATTGAAGTAGTTGCGAGGCTCCGCGAGGGTGAGCCAGAGCGGGGAGAAAATCAGAAGCGCCAGGCCGAAGGCCAAGAGGATGCGGCGTTTCATGGGGGTTCTTTTCGGGAGCGCCATCGTAGCAGGTTTGCGGTGGTGGGGGGTGAATTGGATCGCGGGAGTTCAACCTAACAACAGCCGCACGCATTGCCGCGTATGGCTTCCCGGCCTTCCCAAATGATGAGCGGGATAAGGGCTAATGCGGCAATTGGGTCGGCCCATGTCACGTGCCAAGTTGCGTTAGCCGCGAGTCCTGCCAACGCGATCACGGAGAGGTAGGCACAGAGCGCTGACTCGGCGGCATCCGCCCGCAGGGCGGCACTGCCCGTAGCCGCCGACAGGCGCCGCTTCTCCCGGGCAAGCCACGGCATAATGGCGGCGGCGGCAATCAAAATGGCTATGCCCAAGTACGTTGGCCTAGGCTCGCTATATCCCAGCAGAGTCATGGCCGAAGCGATGGCGACGTAGACGGCGAGTGCAAATAGCAGCGATCCTGCGATACGGGCGGCACGTCGCTGGACGCGCTCGCGCGCAGCGTTGGCGCGAAAACTCCACAGCACAACTGCCGCCGAGAGGAGTTCGACGGCGCTATCTCCGCCGAAGGCAAGTAGCGCTGGGCTTCGCGCCCGCCATGCCGCCAACAAAGACACCGCAGCCTCTACGCTCATCCACACGATCGTGACTGCTTGGACTCGATGAATTCGCCGGAGAGCTTCTGGGGTGGCTATGTGGAGCATGAGAGCCATTCGGGTTGAGCATTATCGCATGGCGGAACTTCCAACCGCGGTTAGCGGTCGGGGCGCGAATATAAAAAAACCGCGCGTGGGCGGTCTTGGTGGGCTTCGGTGTTACGAAGTTGCAGCTGGCGGGGTAAGCGACCGGCTCACTACCACAGAGGTTTGCCGTCTTTTTCTCGATATAGAAAGTTTTGGTTTCCACGCTCGATCTTGCGCGCCAAGATATCCTCCTGCTCTCCCACCTTGGCCTTGGCTCCGAGCACTTCGACGCGGTCGCCTTGCGCAAAGCTAATACCGTATTCCTTGAGGAATTTCGGCGAGGCCAGATGGACCAAGAAGGTCTTGCCGTCGTCCGCCTTCACGGTGATGTGTCCGTCCAGCGCGCCGCTGACCGGACATTTAAACTCCCTCACCTCTTCCACCACCCCCTTAAACGTTACTTCATTCGCTACATCGTACTGTGGGGTGTTTCTTGGGGCTTTCTGTCCCAAAGCCAACGTCACAGCAAGTGTTGTCACAGTAATGTAGGAAATCACTCTCCATTTCATGGCCAACTTGCCCCCCACGGAGCCCGAGGCCAGCGACATCCATCTTGTAGGTTAGGCTCAGCCTGAGACAGGGGTCAGTGACGCGGATCAGGCTTCTTTTTCGGCGCTCGAAGCGCCGCCTTCTCCTTCCCAATCGGAGAGCACTCGAGCATGATCATCCTCTTCGCTTGCAGATGAACTTGCCCTCTCGCGGGAATCTTCGTTTTGAGAGGGCGGGATACTGTTTTGCTGTGCGGAACCCCGGCCTTTTTCGGAGGTGTAAAAGGGAGAGCCCGGCTGTTCGACTTTGCTGCTGCCGCAGTGGGGACAGGCGATGCTGCCCTCCTCGTACTCTGCGACAGTTAGAATCTTGGAGAACTGTCTTTTGCAGCCTTGGCAGAGGAAGAGGAACTCGTGATGAGGCATGGCGCCTCCGTGTGGGACGGCTGATGGAAGGCATTTTAGACCTCGGCGCCTGGGCTATTCAAACCGCATGGGACCCGGTTTTTTGCGTGGGTTTGAAAGGAGAGGTAGCGCGCTCCCGGCCGCCGTTTCTGCACGACTCGCCTCTCCCAAGCTACTCGCTACCAGCCGGGGTAGATGATGGACAGAGATTTCGTATTATCCGGATGAGTGCTTCCGGCTCTGCGTGACTTTGCACCCGCGCGTCGGGAGAGATTTCGGGGTTAGGCCGGTAGGTGTAGATCTCCACGATCCGCGGGCGAGGCGTGAGCTTCTCCGCTGCCAAGACAAGGATCACCTGGTCCTCAAGGGAGACGGTATGACCCAGGATCACGCAGGTCGGCTGGACGGCAGAAAGCATCTCCAGCGCCTGTGAAAGGTGGGCGGCGGACACTGCCTCGTATCCGGCGTCCTTCAAAAAAGCCTCTCTGGTCACACGAAGGACATCGTCGTAGCTGACGGAAAGCACTGTGATGCGGGCCACAACTGCCCCGCGCGCGGATGGCCGTAAATCGGCGCGCCTGTTGAAAGGTCAAGGCTGGGGAACCGCTGCTGCTCGATAAACCTATCTTGGCGCTAATTTTGCCAAAGTCAACGCCGAAAAATGGTGCAGCCTGGCCAGATCTTTGCTCGAATGGTACGTGATGGGGTCTCGAAGTCTCCGATTCGACGTCTCGAGTTTTTCAGGAGGTGCGGGACTCGGATTCTGCGAGGTTGTGAAGGGGAAAAGGCGCGCGGAGCGCGCCTTTGCCATCTTGGTTCGGGTTCGGGTTTGGGCTAAGCGGCGGCCTGGCCGGATGCGGCGGCTGTCTCGTAGGAACCGGACCAGGTCATCTCAATCTGGGTCGGCGAGACCATGCGGGCTTTGTAGGTGCCCGTGCCGCGAATTCCGGTGAGCTTGCCCGAGCCGCTCGTAAACGTGAACGTCCCTTCGAGGGTCGTCCCGCCGCCTGAAGTGGTCACCCTGCCCTCAAATGTGCCGCAGTCGCGGTCGCCGTCCGAATGTTCATTCAGGAAGTACCCGCGTTGAGTACCGGTGCCGGAGACGAGATCGGCAAGACTGCTGTAGGTCAGGCGCGAGTTGTTCCAGTTTGGGTCGGGTGATTTCTGGGTGGCATGGATTTCGGCCAGCTGCAGCTCGTGGTTTGGTTGGTCTTGGCAGGCGAGGATCGTCTGCACCCGTACGTTGGCGGAGAACGAACCGGAAATGTTTGTCATGGTGTTTCCTTTCGCGTTCGTGATGCTGGTGCGGTTCTTGGGGTTCGGAGACAAAGGAGGGGCGAGCCGTTGGGCTCGCCCGAGTGTTGCCTCGAGATCCTAGGCGGCTTTCCCCAAAGCGATCTTGTGAGTGGTGAAAGTGTCCACATCGAAGGTTTGGACCTTGGCTGCGGTCTCCAGCACGGGCCGCAGTAGTTCTTCGACCTTCGGATATTGCTCGCGCCGGTAGAGCTCGGCATCCTCCGGATTCTTCCAGAAGCTCATTCCCAGGATACGATTCGTTTCGGCAGTGGAGATCAGCACGATCTCATCCACGAACCCGGGCTGCTTTTTCAGAATCGGCAGAATCTTTCCCTGGATCAGTTCAGCTACTTCCTTGGTCTTGCCGTGCTTGGCGGTGAATTCGACTATCCGTGTAAACATGGAGTACTCCTCTTCGGTTTGGCTGGTGGGTGTAAGGAGTGTCGCGGAGTTTGCGCGATCAAGGAGGGTTAGTGAGCAGCAGACACCATACGCCGCCTGGGGGACTGTGGTCAACGCCCGAAATGGGTGCATTCAGATTCCGGGTCGTCAGGTGTTTTTCAGGAGGTGTGGGACTCGGATTTTGGGATGTTCTTGTGGGAAAGGGCGCGCGGGTGTTTGTCGCTCGAAGGATTCCACGATGTGGGTAGCCCTGCTTTTCTCAAGCAGCTTTGCCGCGCGACATGCGGGACAGCTTCGCGTGGGCTGATTCGATGTCGTCGAACAGCCTCTCGCCTTCTTCGTCATTCAGTGATTCCACGATTTCAGTCCAGCCGCCGTCGAGAAAGTGGGCGAGCATGCGGCAAATTGCTTTGAGTTCGGATCGGGTTAGTTCTGCCATGGCGGTGCCCCCAAGGCGGGAATTGCAGGGCGAATTGTAGTCGCCCCGAACGCGGCGATTCAATACCCGTGCTGAAAACTCCGAACAGCGCGCAGAGCCCGGACTTTGCGTGGTGAGGACTCGGATTTTTCTTGAGGTGCGGGTCTCGAGATTTTGCGGGGGTTTCAGGGGAAAAGGCGCGCGGAACAGACTGTTACGAAACACTGGGCCCGGCGAAAAATAAATGCGAAGATGCCCTCGCGGGAGCGGGGGCATTTTTCATGGGATTTATGCAGGGAGAAGGGCGGACGCAGGGGGCGCTGTTTCCGGTCACGTTGGAAGAACTGATCCCGGACGATCATGTCTGCCGGGTGATCGATGCGTTCGTGGGCAGGCTGGACATGGCGGCGCTCGGGTTCGAGCGTGCGGAGGCGGCGGAAACGGGACGTCCTGGCTACGATCCGCGGGATCTGTTGAAACTGTACTTGTACGGGTACCTGCAGCAGATCCGTTCTTCGCGGCGGCTGGAGGCCGAGTGCCGGCGCAACATCGAGTTGATGTGGTTGCTGGGACGTCTGGTGCCGGATCATAAGACAATCGCCGAGTTCCGGCGCCTGCATCGCGAGGCGGTGACGGGGGCAGGAGCGGAGTTGATCCGGTTTGCGCGCGCAGTGGGACTGGTGCGGGGAGAGTGGGTGGCGATTGACGGCTCGAAGTTCCGGGCGGTGAGCAGCGCGCGGAGCGTGCGCGAGCGGGAGGCGCTGCAACGCTATCTGGAGGAGATGGAAGCCGCCGACGCACAGGACGAGGTGGTGATCGATCCCGGCGCCGTGGCGGAGGCGTTGGAGAAGCTACGGCAGCATCCAGAGCCGGAGGCGCGCTTCATGCGCACCACCAGCGGCCAGGTTCCGGCCTATAACGTGCAAACCGCGGTGGATGCCGAGCACGCGCTGATCGTGGCGCAGCAGGTGACCGATGAAGCTAACGATACTCGCTGTTTGCAACCCATGGCTGAGGCGGCGCAAGCGGCAGTGGCTGAGCCAGGGCGCGCGCTGAACGTAGTGGCCGATGCCGGCTACTCCAACGGAGAACAGGCCGAAGCGTGTGAAGCTAAGGGCATCGTTCCGCATGTGCCAGCCAATCGTGCGGTGAATAATCAGGGCGATGGCACGTTGTTCGACCGCAAGGAGTTCACCTACCAGTCCGACATGGACATCTTCCTGTGTCCCGCGGGACAGACGCTCACCCGCAAACAGCTATCGCGGAAAGATCGTGCGGTACTCTACGCCGCTGCTGCGGAGGTCTGCGGAGCCTGTCCGCTGAAGTCGCGTTGTACCAGTTCTTCCCGCCGCTGGATCACGCGTCACCTGCACGACGAGGCACTGAATCGCATGCACGAACGGGCCACGCCGGAGGCCATGCGGCTGCGGCGATCGACGGTGGAACACCCGTTCGCCACCCTGAAGTACCGCATCTTTGCACATCCACGCTTCCTGCTACGCGGCCGCAACGGAGCGCAAACCGAGATGAGCTTGGCGGTGCTCGCCTATAACCTGAAACGCATGATCAACGTCCTCGGCGGACGCCGGTTCAGCTTGGCTCTGGCAACGAGCTGAGGGGGCTCAATAACTATCCTGTCCTCGACCGGTACTCAAACCTGCCCCAAAAGCAAAAGCGGCGCTCCGGACTCGGAACACCGCTTCTCTCCGTTTATCAGCACGCAAGTTTCGTAACGATCTGGGGAGCGCGCCCCTCTTCACGTCCGATTCACTGCTACAACAGGTTCTGAGGTTGTGTATTGTGTGGGCAGTCGTGCTTCTCGAAGGTTTCTTGCGCTATACGGTTGAACGCAAGGGCGGCGACCGTGCTGTCCAGGCGCGGTGCGGTCATGCCCCATTCACACACGGAGCAGCACCAGCCGGTAAAGTCATCGCCATCAATCCAGATCAAACGCTTCTGCATTGCATCTGCCTTTTGGTGGATTTCGACGGGAAGGGGTTCCCGGTTACACGCGAGGGGCGGAACAGGAACTGGGGGAGGTGGAACGGTTGCCCCTCGCCGCAAGCAATCTCCCATGCGGTTGTGGCAGGTGCAAAGTGACTGGGGTGGTTCAGGGCGCGAAAGTCCTACTGCAGCGGTTGGGCGAAGGATAATTCGTGCCGGTCCGGATCGTGCAGATGGAAATACCTTTCGCCCCATTCGGCGTCTCTCGGACTTGGCGGATTGAACCTCTTTGACTTCAGGTAGCGCCAGAATTCGTCCACATCTTCGACGTGGAAAATTAGACGTCCACAACTCTCGTAGGCAAACCCTTCTTCGAGGTTCAGGATCACGTCTTTAGCACCTGCCGTGCGAAGTGAGGAGAAAAACGAGTTCTGCTCGCCGTAGAGCACCTCAAGGCCAAGTACGTCGCAATAGAAGCCAACGGCGCGAGCCATGTTGCTCACCCGGAGAGTGATTGCGGATATGCGTTCCACGGTCATGGCGGCCCCTCGTCCAGTGTTCCTGGCGGAACTATTATCCCCGAGAGTGGTCGCTAAATTTTACGGGGTTTTTAGGGAACAGGCGCGCGGGAGCGCGGCTAATGCGCCACTGTTCGGCGGTGGGTTTCCACCACAATGCCGGAGTCCATCTGTAGAATTGTGTCGCCCATGAGCAACAGCAATCTGGATGCGGCGTGGCGGTACCACAACGGCACCAAGCACTCCTACCAGAGTATCCGCAGTAATCCTCATTTCCTGGACTGGCGCAACCAACCTCTGCCGTTCAAGATCTATCCCAAGCTTGACGCCATCCCGCTGCCGCGCCAGGTCCCGCCGACGGGCCTGGCCGCGCTCTCCGCCATCAGCACGATGCCCGGCGAGCCCGAGTCCGCCGCGGTTCCCGACATGACCACGCTCGCGCTGCTGCTGCACTTCTCGGCAGGCGTGACCAAGGAGAAGCGTTTGTCCGGCGAGACATTCTTCTTCCGCGCGGCCGCCTGCACCGGCGCCCTATACGAGTTCGAACTGTACCTGGTGTGCGGCGACCTGCCGGGGCTCGACGCCGGCGTGTACCACTTCGGGGTTAAGGATTTCAGCTTGCGCAGGTTGCGCCAGGGTGACTGGCGCGGCGTGCTGGCCGACGCCACCGGGGGTGAGCCTGCGATTGTGCGCGCACCGCTGACTATCGTCTGCGCCGGAACGTACTGGCGAAACGCCTGGAAGTACCAGGCGCGGACGTACCGCCATTTCGGTTGGGACAACGGAACGATCGTCGCCAACCTGCTGGCGATGTGTGCGGCTTTGCGACTTCCGGCCGGAGTGGTGATGGGCTTTGTGGATGAGGAAGTCAATCGCCTGCTTGACCTCGACAGCCAGCGCGAGGTCACGTTCTCGATGGTCGCGGTGGGCCAGACGCTGGCAGAACCACCGGCTCCTCCGGGCGAAGTGGGACCGCTCGGCCTCGAGACCGTGCCCCTTTCGCGCAAAGAGGTGGACTATCCGGCGATACGCGAGATGCACGCTGCCTCTTCACTCACGTCAGTGGAGGACGTCCGCGCGTGGCGAGGCAAGACCCCGGCGAAACCCGTGCCCGCCGCGGGCGGGCGTGTCATCCGGCTTGCGCCATTGAGCGACCTCGAGATCCGGCTCGACAATATCGAGCAGGTCATCTTGCGGCGCGGCTCTACCCGGCAATTCGCGCGCGAACCCATTACTCTGGAGCAACTTTCGACCCTGCTCAATCGCGCGACCCGCGGGGTGCCTGCGGATTACCTCGATCCCGCCGGCGCGCAGCTCAACGATATGTACCTGATCGTGAACGCGGTCGAGGGACTGTCGGCGGGCGCATACTTCTTTCGCCGCGAAGAAGGGTCGCTCGAACTCCTGAAGGAGGGCGACTTCCGCGAACACGCCACGTACCTCGGTCTGGAACAGGAGCTACCGGGTGATGCGAGCGTTGCGGTGTTCTTCCTCGCCGACCTGCGGCGGATTCTGGAGCGGTTCGGCAATCGCGGCTATCGCGCAGTGCAACTGGAAGCGGGCGTTCTCGGCGGCAAGCTGTACCTCGCGGCCTACGCACAGCGTCTCGGCGCGAGTGGGCTGACGTTTTTTGATGATGATGTGACCAACTTCTTTTCGCCGCACGCGGCCGGCAAGAGCGCGATATTCCTCACCGCCGTCGGAAAGAGCGGGCGCGGGAGCCATTCGGCGGAGTGAGCGAGTCCTAGGTCTGTGTCACGGATTTTGCGCGATTTGAGTCGCGGATTTTTCAGGAGGTGCGGGTCTCGGATTTTGCGGGATTTTGAGAGGGAAAGGCGCGCAGGGCGCGCCTTTTCCATCTTGGTTCGGGTTCGGGTTTGGGCTAAGCGGCGGCCTGGCCGGATGCGGCGGCTGTCTCGTAGGAACCGGACCAGGTCATCTCAATCTGGGTAGGCGAGACCATGCGGGCTTTGTAGGTGCCCGTGCCGGCATACAGAAAAAAGCCCCGGCGGCGCAGGGGCTTTCCACCTCATCCGAGATTACAGTATCATCCCTAGTAAATCATCGAACCCATGATTCACTAGGTGCTCTGCTACGGTGCGACAACCGCGATTGCATTTCGGGTCGCTCAATAGCACAGCGCCTACGACGATGGCCGCGACGGCCATCAGGACTTGCTTATCCTGTTTCGCCACTATACCTCCTCCTTTCCCGGCACCTGCCGGTACAGTGCCCGTTAGCCTGCCGCGCGGTTTTTACTTCTTCTTGTCCTCGACCTTGAATCTTACGTGGACCGGTACCTTCGTTGGGACCTTGGCCGTAAAGTCGACGTGCTTGCCGTCCTTGGTGTTGAACTGAGCTTCCGCCGGACGCTTTTCCGTTCGGTGGGTGTTCCGGGGCAGGAATCAGAAGTCGGGGTCAGGTTGACAGAAACGTGATTTTGTTGCGTGGCGGCACTGGGTGATCTGTGCGGGAGCTTCAGGTACCCATGTAAAGGCGTCCGCCAGAGAGCGTTTCATAGAGGACGAGTCCGATCAAGACGCATCGGATACCAACGAGGATCCAAATCCACTTGTACTGCTGCGCTGCCTTGAAGAGTAGCCCCAGCGTGATGATTCCAAAGAGCAGAATCAGGGCTCCAGCGTAGCCCTCACTGCCCAGCCCAGGAGAGAAGAAAGTCAGTGCGAGGAGAGGCACGGCGCCAAGGAGGAAGAAGATCACGCCGCTGAGGGCCAGTTTCATCTGCCGTTTTCTAAAGCATACAATGGAGTGCAAGAAGGGGGTGCTTTATGGCATTCGTTATTGCCGAGCCCTGCATTGGAACCAAGGACACGGCGTGTGTGGACGCCTGTCCCGTGGATTGCATTCACCCCAAGAAGAATACGACTTACGAGGATGGCCGGCCGGGCTTTGATGCAGTGGAGAAGCTGTACATCGATCCCGTGGAGTGCATCGATTGCGGAGCCTGCGTGCCCGTCTGCCCGGTTTCAGCAATCTTCGCGTTAGACGATTTGCCGGAGAAGTGGCTGCACTATGCCGAGATTGATGCGAGCTACGTGGTGGGAGGGAAGTTCCAGGCTGACAAGTTCAAGAAGTAGGGCGATGGCGTGCTGTATGCTCCGCAGGTAGCCCTTCACCCAGGATTTCCTTTCTGAATGCAAAAACCTGCTTCTGTCCATGAAACTCATCGATCCTACGACAACCAACTTCGGCCACAGCCGAGCGCTTCGCGCGATCGAGCGGGGAATGCTGGCGCCGAGTGTGGACGTACTCGTGCGTCTTCGAACGCGCTTTAAGAAATCGGTGGATTGGATATTGACCGGCGAGGAATGATCGTCACCCACAGGTTGACTGCTGCATAGCAGGCGTTCGATCCCATCGAGGGGGACCACGGCCGTTCAGCGCACGAACTACGACCGCATTTGCTCCCATCGTGCCTGATTGTCGAGAAGCGTATTGAGCGCCTCTGAAACGCGGGCTCTCCACAGGGTCTGAGTTTCCGGACCAAGATGATAGCGCTTTAATCTCTGCAGCTCATCGGCATTTGCATTTTGGAGGTTCGGATCGGCTGCGATCTGTTCCTCAAACGCCTTCAATTGCGCATCCAGGCAAGACGCAACAACATCACCCAATTTCTTGGCACGCGCAATCTTCGGATCGATCCCCAGACGGACTTGTTGCTCAACGTAAGTCTTAATCTCATCGGCACGAGAAATCGCTTCGTTCAGGCCCCGGTCACTCGCCGGCATGATGACGCGGAGAAAGGCTTCACGAATCTGCGGCCTTACCGTTTCGACATTTTTCGCCAGCTCTCCTAAAAGTAAGGAATTTTCGTAATGGTTAGGTTCACTTTGGCGGAGTATATCCAGCCTACCTGAAAGAAACTCGTATTCTGCGGCATCGGGGGATCGTGCCGCTCCTTTTTCGACCCTCTCCTCAGCGGCTTTCTTAATAAATTGTGCTTCTTTCCACGCCTCCTTGGGCGTAAAGCGTTCGGGCATAGTGATGCAGCAAGAGCGTCAGCTCGGCGGGCTTTCCGATCCTGCGATTAAGGCTTATTTGAGCGGCACTCGCTACAACGTGCAGCGCTGTCGCCTCCCCTTAGTTCCACAATATGAGCTTGCGTGGAGACGGTCAAAGGACAACTGGACGGGTGTTTGCATTTGGGCCTTCTCAGGAGCACAATATGGGCGCTTCGACCAGGAGGTGAGGCGTGCCCCTGGTACCGTGTCCCGATTGTGCTTACAGTGAACATCCTAGGCGGTGTCGCCATTGCCGCGGCACCGGAATAAACCTCGATGTCATATCGGGAATTTTTACCGCTCCCGCAGCCGCAACAGCGGGTATTCGCGACAAGTGTGGGTGGTGCGGTGGCGACGGCGAGTGCAAGACTTGTGGCGGACACGGCGAGGTCAGGGAAGAAGAAGAGCGCACGCGTGAGCCGCTGCCTTCCGTGACAGGTCAGCACGAGGAACGGGCGCAAAAATCGTATAAGCGCTGGGAGCCTGAACCCTCTGTCCCGGATGAGCAAACTTCCTATAGTGGTGGTTCCGGCGGAGGTGGAGGCGGTGGCGGAGGAGCAGTTGGAGTTGGTCTCCCCCTCGGTGGAGCGGCCATCGGCAAATTGGGCGTAGTCATTTTCTTTCTCATCATCGCAATTCCGCTGGGATTGATTCTGCAATGGCAAAAACAACGAACGGCTATTTCAGACCTCAAATCAGTCAAGTTGACGGTTTCAACAAACAGTAATCCCAGCCTTGATACCGGGATAGTCCCGTACGATCATGGCCAACCACAGACGTTGTTCCTTTATGTCAATTGGGATCGCGAGATGACGCTTTATGAGAGCGAGAGGCCCTTGCGCCTGATAGTCGAACGCGAGAGAAAGGTGATTTATGACTATTCCTGGCCTCACAATAAGCTCGGCTTCAACGATTTCGCTGTGAAGATTCCAGGCACGTTCCCGGCAGGCCGCTATGTAGCGCGGGCCATTGTCGAAGGAGCGCCACCCGCCGAATACAGGTTTGTGGTGCGGGGAACACCTCCAGGCGACATCTGGGTGTCGGACACTCTTTTCAATAATTGGCCGTCTGGTCGTATAACAGCGCTGCGTCATCAACCCGGTCAGAATCAGAAACTTTATATCGGGGCCAGCCTAACGGAAACGATACCTCCGGAAGGTCGAGCTGTGTCCATAAGTCTTCTCCACGACGGTGTTCCTCTCTTTGATTGGCCTTACCAATTGAACGAACAGAACAGGCAGTTCTACGTGCCATACGAATATGATTTCCCTGAGGGCTCATACACGGCGCGGCTCTCTGCCAAAGATGCCCCCCCTGCCGAGTTTGCGTTCACAGTTCAATATCCGATTATAGAAACCCCAGAAGAAAAGAGTCGGCGAGTTCAGCAGTTTCTTGATGCCGTATTGCCTGGAGGAAGTCATCAAGATTCCACCGAATGTTATGGAGGTACTTGGCAGGACAATCAACCAAACGGTTCAGCGTGGATTTTCAAACATCAGGGCGACATTCTAGAGATCGAGCGGCTTGATGGTTTTGGTAATGGGCACTTCTCAAGAGACGGGAAACTCTGGCTCGGGTCGATCACCTTTCGCAACGGTGAGCGCCGAGATGGTCTTGTGCTTTATGCACCCAACCCGGAGTGCACCAGGATCCTTTCGAATCAAAGGTTTAATTTCTCACGCTAAATCCTGGCCTGGTATGCCCTCATGGCCCACTTAAGAGGCAGTCTATCGCTATTAGCCGAATCATCGCGCCTCCTTTCACAACTTGTCACGCGCTCTGTCCCGTCACAATCCAGTCGATGTTCGTTTTGAACCGTTCGCTTAGCCGCACGAGCATCTCGACGGTCGGTGCCCACTGTCCCCGCTCGATCTTCGACAGGTGCCCCTGGCTTACCCCAAGATAAGCAGCCAGTTCCTCCTGGTGCACGTGACCGCGCAGCTGCCGGATTCTCGCGCCAATGGCTTTCAAGTCTGCGTGTTGGCGCTGGGCTGACATTTCGGCTTGACTTCCGAGGGTGTATTCATTTATGAATATTCACTAATGAATACGCTCCCGATGGTCGGTTCATTCTGCAATGCAGGGAGGGTCGGCGGCAATTACGCAGCGTGAGTCGGCCCGTTTGTCAGTGAATCAGGGGCTGCGACGTCTCCCTGAGTGAGGCGGAAATTATCCGCCGAAATCAACCCGCGAAGGAGGGTTTATGAACACGCAAACAAAACCAAACGGCCACGACAACCACAACAACGGCAACAGCAACGGACAGTTCCACCCGCTCGATGGCGTGATCAGCGACACGCCCGCAGACGGCGCGATTATGCAGCTGCGAACCGGGCTCCATGCAATGGGTCGCAACCGCGCGCTCGCGAGCGGTACGACTAGCCCCATTCAGGAAGACATCAACAGCCTCGCAGATCATGCCCGCGCCATGGCGCGGGAAACGTACTGCGACACCTTTGACCCCGCCAAGCACCCGCACGACAAGGTCCGGCAGGGCGAATATGACAACCGGCTCAAGGACCGTGCCGAAGCTCAGCAGTTCGCTATGCACGCTCGGGCGAATGTGCGCGATGCCGAGAACGATCTGGCCAGAACTCCGAAAGCGGGTGAGAAACCCACCCCCAAGCCCTGGCTCATGCCGGCGTTCATCATCGCGATCACCATCGGCGTCGCCCCCACGTTTCATGACTTGTTCTTCCACACCCTGCCCGATGATGTACTCGCCTGGCTGGTGTCCCTTACTCCCGCCGCATTTGTCGGCGCAATGCTGACGCTCGCGATTCTCAGCGGGCGCAGAACCATTGCGCACTGGATCGGTGTTGTGGGCGGCGTCGGCATCGGCATCGCGCTTGGCGCTATCCGTCTGTCGGCGGCAGAAAACAGCGGAGAATGCGTGTTTGCCGTCGGGCTCACCATCTTCGAGATTGCAGCCGTGCTGTTGCTCGAATGGTTGGCGAGCGGCCTGCGCGACGCCGAAGACAAGTGGATAGAGGTGAAGAAGCTTGAGGATGAGGCCATTCAGCTGCGAGATGCCGCTACGGCCGAACTGGCGCGCTGGGAGGCGCGCTTGGAGGAGATCGGCAGAGCAATCCGCGATCACATTGCGTACGTCGAAGACCGTTCTACGCGCAACCTGCAGGTTACCGAGCTCGAAGATGTGGCGGTAAAGGCCGCCGTGGACGGCTACAACTCAGGCGTTGCGGAGAACCTTGGTCGAATTCTCGGCGTTCGGAGGACCCAATGAAAGCGTCAACCGTGGTCGTCATCGTGGCGTTCCTAACTGTTGCTGCCGTTGTGGGCTGGCGTGTGTATGCCATGAACAATAAAACCGTGAACCACTTCGCCGTCGTCGCCGACCCATCCCTCTCTTATAGCGGCGGCTGCGAGTCGGCGGTGGGCTCGGCGGAGCGGGTGCTCCGCGGACCGGGGATCTCTCCGAACTCCAAGCTTCTGTTCCTGGCCCTTGGGGACAGGAGCACCGCATATGAGCCGCGCGAACTCGCCAAATACGACGTTCCATCCAGCCGCCGGGTAATGGAAGCCCGGCACGCCAACGAGAGTAGGCAAGCGATCCTGCTGCGCGACCTCTCGGCCAAGTGCGCGGCCGTTAGGCCGACCTCGATCTCGCCCATCTTCCTGGGCGTGAAAGAAGCGCTTGCAGCACTGCACACCGAAGGCTGCGGCGAGGGCTCGCGCTGCGAGTTGCGCGTGAGCACCGACCTGGAAGAAAACGTCGAGGCCGCACTGAAGAACCGACTCAACAATGCGCGCAGCAACACGCCGTTGCCGCCGGCGCTCGACAACGCTGGGGTTGACGTGACTTTCTGCGGTTTCGCGGCTACTGCCGGCCGCATCGTTGATCCCACGGGACGAGAGATCCGCCGGGTGGCCGGGCACGATCCCGCCGGCGAAGACCGCATGCAGCGCGTGTGGGCATCGGTGTTCACCGATCCGGAGCGCGTGAAGTTTGAGCCGTATTGTCCGAAGCCGACCAATTCGAAGCTCTATGCCAAGACCGGATTGTCGCGCACAGAAGGAGAAAGGCCGTAAACCGAACAGGATCTCCTTTAAGTGGAGGTGAAACTCACCGGCAAAGCGCTTTGATTAGCACGTCCCAGAGTCTTCTATACAACCAACCCAAATCCCGCCACTGCGCGGGATTTTATTTTCTCCCGCCTGATCATTCTATTCTCCTGTCAGCGATTGCCGCGCCGCGCCGTCTCCTTCTTTGGAAAGGAGATCTCGGCATGTGGCTTGCAGAACTTCTCAGAAAATTCGCCGTCTTCTACCTGAAACTTATTGTGGCGCTAGCGTTCGCCTGTGTCGCCGCGCAGGTGCTGGCCGCCTGGTGGCATGGCGTGCACATCTCCGGCCCGAGCGCGCTGGCGCTCTTCGCCTTGGCTGCGGGCATAAGCCTTTGCGCCTATGTAATCCGTGAGCGCCGGCGTCTGCGTATCGAACGCCCGGCGAGGCGAGGGGCGGAGCGCACGCCGGTACTGCCTCCTGCTGGGGGTGGCCAGTGGTGACGCTGTGGCTGCGCAACCAGCTTGTCGGCAAGCGCATCAGGCGGGAGACGCAGCGGAGGGTGCACGAGCTGCAGCAGGCCCCTGTCCTTGCCTGCCGCGCCCGTGCTGCCGAACTCCTGGCACGATTGAAAAACGAACCCGGGCCGCACGTCTGTTTGGGCAAGACGCCTTGGGGCGAACCGGTAACGGTGCCGCTGATGGAGCTGGTCAAGGCCTGCGGCCTCACCACGGGCGGGATGGGCTCAGGCAAGACCATGTTTGCGCTGCTGCCGATTGCCGCCATGCTCGCGCAACTCCCGAAACTCGACTCCATGGGGTTCGGAGTCTTCGACGCCAAAGGCGAGCTGTTTGACCGCGCGCTCTACCTGGTGTGGGCCCGCGCGGAGCAACTGAAGGGCGCCGAGCGCGAAGAGTTCCTCCGGCGCGTAGTGGTGATCGACTTCAGCTCGCGCCAGGCGCTCACTTCCTACAACATCCTGGCCCCGTGGTCGCACACCGACCACGACTTCTTTGTAACTAGCCGCCTGGAGACCTTGCGGGAACTATTGCCGGCCGGGGAGAAGTTGTCGCTCCGCGGTGCAAACGTGCTCAAGCACGTGCTCGTGCTTCTGGCGGAGTCGAGCCTGCCCTTGACTTACCTTGAGCCCGTCCTTTCGGACGACGAGCTGCGCGGCAAGCTTCTGGCCGAAAGCCGCAATGCGGCCCTGCGCAGCTATTTCCACCGCCACTTCGCCATCGAAGGCAAGCAGACGATTGCCGCGCTGCGGGCACGGATGGAGACGCTACTCGCCTCCGACAGCGTACGCCTAGCGCTGGCAGGGTCAGAGGCTCCCGATTTCTGCCGCTTGCAGAACGAGGGCGCGATCGTGCTCGTCAACTGCGCGGGACCGACGATCACGCGCGGCGTGCGCCTGCTCTTGCAGGGACTGATTCTCTCCGATATCCGGCAGGCCATCTTTGCGCGGCCGACAAGTCCCAAGGTGACCTACCTGTGGTTTGCCGACGAAGCGCAGAACTTCTTTTTGACCAAACAGCAGCAGGACAACATGGCGGACGTCCTAACCATGGCGCGCTCCTTCGGTTCCTTCTTCTATTTCCTCTGCCAGAACCTGTCGGCGTCGATCCCGGACAGCCGGGTGCTGGAGCAGCTGTATACCAACATCCGCTGGTCTTTGACGCTCCGGGGCTCGCCGCGCGACGCGCAATTTTTGCGCGCGGCGTTGCCGGTGTCGGGGCGCCTCGCTCGCCCCGACCCGCATCCATTTCGCGAACCTGGACTGTACTCGCCGGAAGAGGAGCGGTCACTCGCGCTCGACGGCATCGCGCACCTGCCGGATCGGGAAGGCTACCTGTGGCTGAAGGCGCGCTCGCCCGAAGCGATCCGCTTAAAGACAACGTCAGTTGAGCTGCCGCCTATGGAAGAGTTTCGCCGGGTTATAGAAGGGCTGCGGGATGATCCCTTGGTTGGCAACCGGCTCGGCCGGGCGGAGTACGTCGGCAGGGTGAAAGCACGCGATCGCGAGTGGCTGGGCGAGGAAGGCCACGAAGATCTGGAGGAACGCTGGGAGAAGGCGTACCGCGCCCAGGAGGCCGTATGGCAAAGCTGAAGCGATGGCACGGCGAGGCGCTGCTCTTCGTGCTGGCCAGTCCCCTGCTTGCCGTCCGTGCAGCCCTGACCGGCGTACGCAAAGCGAAGTTTCTGGCCGTGGCCTCGCGCACCGAGATTCTCTGCGAGTGCGGCAGCCGAGTATCGCTGGTGGGGTGCTGGAAGTGCTCGTGCGGATTCACCTACAACGGCCACCTGCTGCAGCTCTGTCCCGTCTGCGGCTCGCTGCCCTGCATGGTGCGCTGCTACGCCTGCGGGGTCACCACTAAGCTGCCGGAGCCGTAGATGACCAAATTCTCGCCGCGCGACCTGCGCGTCATCACTACGTGTGCTCTTGGGAAATGGCTCAGCACCAGCCAGCTTCAAAAGCTTTGTTTTGCTGACCTTACGCCGGATGCTGTCCGTAAATCCCTGCGGCGGCTTGCCGAAGCCGGCTGCCTGGTCAGCATGCGCCAGGACCGGATGTCGGAAGCGTTCCATGGTCTGGGGCGTAAGGGCAAGGAGCTTCTGGCGTCACGAGGCCTCGACCGGGAGGTCGTCCGCAAGCTCCCTGAGCAGCTCGAGCACCTTGCCGGCATCAATGATCTGCGCATAGCTGTAGAGAGCGAACCGGAACGGGTGGCGTACTTCTTTGCCGCCTGGGAGCTGGCGGGCATCAGTTGGCCGTATCCCGTGCTTCCCGATGCGGTCTGCCGTTTGAAGTTGCCGGTGCCAACGACATTCGCGTTCGAGTACGACCGCGGCACCGAGCCCTTGGCGGTACTGCGACGCAAGCTGCGGATGTTTGCGGGGATCCGGAACATCCGGATTGCTGCGGTCGTTGTGATCGTGGCTACGCCCTCGCGGATTTACTCGCTCGCCGGCGGGGTGGGTGGTCATGGGGACCATGCAGTGCTCGCCACCGAACTTACTCAGATACGCGAGAACGGGGTCTACGGTCCCATATTCCATGAAGTTTGGCCCAATCGAGCAGCGGGATCGCGCTCGCTCGCCGACGTTGGGGATGGCGGAGGGCTATAGCCGTTCTTTTCGGGAGTCGCGTCGAGAAGAGCCGCTGGTGAGGCTAAGTATCTGTTGTTGCAAGCGGTTGCCATCTGAAACAGAAGCCCTATTCAAGACCATGTCAGGGGCTCTTGTCTCGTGGCGTCTCCACTGTTGAAGAGCTGCCGGCGGCTGGATGATCGGCTGCCACTGGTATGGAACAGGAAACAAGACAACGTGATCTTCGCCTATACCGACCGAGAGGCGCTGGATGATGGCGTGCTTGTCGCTGTCCAGAGAGGTCCCGTTAATCGGGTTACCCGGGCGGTGTTCGACCACTTTACGGAGCTCATGGGCGACACTCCCCTGACGGGACCCGTCACGGACGTGACCCGGCTCATGCGGGTGCTCGACCAGATGCTGAAGGTAGAGGCCGACGGGGAAGGTTGGCGGACCAGCACCGTGGAGGGGAAGACGCTTTGGCTCGTACCCAACGAGGTTCAAGGACTGACCCTCATGTTTCCGGAGGACTGGTGAAATGGCTAGCCGTGGCCGATCGGAACGGTCCGCCGGCAGCTCTTCTTGCTCGGCGGTCAGTAAATTGGACGTCATGCCGTCTTACAAATTGAACGGAGCGGTATCCAGGACGGAAAGGAGAACGGATGAACGCTGGAACTAGCGGGGATAGGCGGGCAGCAACGCCCGCCGGGCTAACCGCAGAACCGCTCCACCAAACAGCATGTCAGGCAGATGAAACACCAGGCGTCTACAGGTATGAGGATGGCGGTACCGGGCAAACGGAAAGGAGGCAGGCAATGGCGAACGCGGGGATAGACGGACAGAGGGTCCGCTGGACTAACCGCCCGGTACCGCCTCACTCTTTTGGCACAGCTTTTTTGTACAAGCTCATGCACGTCCGGCACGCGCCACGAAGTGTTCTTTTTCAACAAAGTTTGTCCGGCCGGCTGAGTCGGGGCCGCGCGCGACCTCACGACCAGAGGATTGCGGATTCCTCGCCTCAGCAAGACCGGACAATCGGGGGAAGGCCTGATCGACCGATTGCCGCCGAGCCTGCGCACAGGCATTCGCGGCGATGGATCGGCAGCCTTCCCCCTTCGTCTTTTCCACTGCCTTCTTCAGTTTGGGATGTCAGCGATCGATTGATCGCGTCGTCTCCCCTATTGAAGGCGAATGGCGAGGGAAACAGGCCAGCAAACCTATGAAACACACACAGGTGATCGAAAACTTTATCAAGAAAGGAGAAGGGGGGCTCGGAACGTTCGTCAAGGCAGACGAGGACCTTCTGTACTCGAAGGTTCCTTCGAACTACCGGCCATACGGCTCTGAGCCGTATTACGACACGGCTGCGGGCCAAGAGGCTCCGCTTGCCGTGCGGCTGGAAGACGGAGGGATTCTGGCCAACGGCGCGCGTCTCCGTTCCCCCATGGACTACCACCAGTCGGAGATGCTTCAGACTCTCGAAGACTCCGGCAGCCGCTTCAGCGTGGTCCCCTTTCATTCGGTCGTTGCCGCCTGGACTGACGGCGAAGTGCGCGAGTGGAACCAACGGCCCATTCCGACTTGGGCTCTTCGGAAGGAAGTGAGCATTGTCGTGCCGAGCGGCGGTGAGCATTGGAAGGAAGTGAAGGAAAAGGATGAGCAGGGCCGTGAACAGACGCGGCGCATCCACACCTTGGGAGACAGCGTCGTGCGCGTACACGAACGCTTCTACCTGTCGGCGGTGGATGAGACCGGCGTGGGCAACGGCATGTACTTCCTGGCCGAACTTCTGACCGACAAGGCACCGGCGTCAGTGGCAGACGCGCTCAATTACCTCAAACCGAAGATCGTCCAAGAGGCCGAGGCGCAGGGTGCCGACGTGCGGCGCCAGGGCGAGTGGTTCGCGATCCCGGCCAAGGTGCTCACCTCCGAGCTCCTGAAAGACGTGGAGAGCGGAGTGGCCGTCTTGCGGCAAGAGCATGTGCTGGGGAAAGACGGGCACCACAGGCTCGAAGAGGCCGTGATCTACCGGTCGGGGCCGCACAAAGGTGAGGTCTACGCCCGCGGTCTCGTGCAGCACACCGGCGAGGAACACGTGCCCCTGCATCTGGGGGGCTTGTGGCACCTCGTCGTCCATAACGTTCAGGGCGCCTCCTACACCCTCACGGGTAAAGGAGGCATAGCTCAATTTGACTAGCCTGCCAACCTTGCCCTTCGCCTTCTCAATATTTTTTGTCAGTGCTAGCCGAGCCGCGCCGTCTTTACGAATGAGCCGTACCGGGCGGCCGGCGCGTTGTCCCACGTAAGCGACACGTGCCGATGCTTCTATGAAACGGTTTCGCGTCTGGTTGAACGTCTCGCAGGAGGTGTACGCTGATGATGAAGCAGAGGCGTTGGACATCTTCTGGGATGACTTCAACCGCTTGCAGGCCGAAGAGGAGCATGCGGTCGTGGAGGAGCTTGAGGCCTAGCGCCTCGGCTGCCCGGTACGTCTCGGTCCCCGTCTGCCGGTGCTTCTCCCCGTAAGCGGGAAGCGCCGGAGATCCTATGCCCTACGACCTTGCACCGCTCGCCTGGGCGCTCGGGTTCCTCGCGGCAATCGCCATGCTCGTGCGGAACGAACGAAAGCTCACGCGGTGGCTGATGCGCGGCCGAAGGCGCCGCAGAAGTCCAGCGGTCCGCAAATCGGTGCTCAGTTGAGCATCGGCAGGCGGGGAATAGCTCCTCATTCTTGCCATTGAAAAAAAGGCGGCAGCATTGTTGTGCTGCCGTCAGAGTTTTTCTTCTTTGCTACTGCTGCGGAAACTGCTGCAGAACTTGGCTAAGCAGAATCGGCCTTTTCTTCTCTTGCAAGATCCGATGCGATCTTTTCCGGATCGGCGAGTGCGAGGTACTCGCGGTAGCATTCGCTGCAAAACGCAGTGTGCTGGCTGATCGTGCGCCGCGTTTCCTCGTCAACCTTCCCCTGTATGTATAGCGCAAATGTCTCGGAATCCGGACACGGGGTGGTAGGTTTGAGGTCATCGGCAGACAGTAGCTTCAGGCCTACATCAAGGATGTTTTCCGCACACTGCCGGTTGGGATCGTCGCCCGCTTTGGACAGGCAGATACGCTGTTCGCTCGCAGTTCTAGGCAAAGTGTCACCTCCCTCAGTCAGCCCCCAATCATGTAAGGAGCTGAGGCAAAGGAGGTTTGTTGGTGCCAAAGAGATGATCGATGAACATCAACCATAGCATATAGCTAATCGATTTATTTGTCAAGATGATTGGGCCAGGCGGTAGTGTCCTCACCGGCCAGGCTGGTGAGCTACTGCTCTATTTCTTTTTCTGGTCCGCGATTGCGTCCTTCACGGCCTTCATAAGGTAGAACTTCACGCTGTTCTTCGCCGAGATCCTGATCGGCTGACCCGTCTGGGCATTGCGCCCGATCCACGCTTTGGTCCGCACCTTTTTCATGAGGCCTAGCCCAGGCAATACGAACACGCCCTTTTCCCTGGTCTCCTTGATGGCCGTAGTGGTCAGAATCTCCAGAAATGCGGCCGCCAACTTGTAGTTGTGGCTTAAACACTGGGCATTTACCTCTTGAGCCAGATGGCGCACGAGTTGAGCTTTGGTCATTATGCGCTCTCCTGCGCTATCATCCACAGTCTGGCCAGTCAATCTTGAACTTCCGACATTGTGCACCACTGGGGAACGCCGAAGCTCCCTTTCAACCTCCGTCACTACATAATCCGGCTCCGCCAGAGCAAGGTACTCGCGGTAGCATTCTTTGCAAAACGCTATGTGCTGATTGATCGTCCGTCGTGTTTCGTCATCGACTTCGCCTTGTACGTAAAGGGCGAATGTCTCGGAATCGGGACAGGGCGTATTGGGTTTAAGGTCATCCGCAGAAAGCATCTTCAGCCCTGCATCAATGGCCTGTTCCAAAGCTCGCCGATCACTCGGATTCCGATTCGGCTGTTCCGGCACCACTCGTTTCCTTCCAATGGAAGATGTGCTCACTCGTGATCCCATATTTTTCAAACTTGGGTGCAACAATGTCGCGGTCCTCTTTAAACAAACGCCGTACTTGCCCTTTGCGAGCCTCCAGCGACTTCGCAAAAAATTGTGCTGGGAACACTTCCTCGGCGACTTCTTCCCATGTTTGCCCCTCTGCCCCGTGCAATACGAGTGTCTTTGTACTCATCGGATTATCGCCAGCGTGGTCTTCCAGGATTCCCCGAATGATGGCCTTGAGTTGTCCTTCTGCGAGTTCCTGCAATGGTCCCTTACCGTGAGAGACGGTCAGACCTTCTTCAATCGGCCGGAGGATGGGTTTTCGCGGAGCGGCATATTTTTTCTCTTGGGGGACACTCTTCTTTGGCGCGATATCTCCTTCAAGCGGCACTGCCGGTTTCTCTTTCTGGTCCTCATCGGGCTGGGCTCTTCCAGTGATTCCTCTCCTCTTGTCACGACCAATATTTAAGAACAGCGTATAGACGTAACCAGGAAAATTCTCGTGTTTTCGCCCTTGGGCGTCGCGATTCTTTATCCTTCGCAAGAAAGCCAAATATGCGTCATTGATTGCCTCCCGGGCAAAGTCCTCTCTGTCGCCGTGCTGGCGCGGACAGATCGCTTGAAGCTTGGCCTTCACCTTGCTCTCCATCGCCGGGAATAGCCTATTCCACAACTCTTCCAGAACAGCCTTTGTGTCCGGCTTGATAAACCTCTCCGGGTCTTGCTTAAACAGCTTCTCGTCATCCGGAGACACCCGGGGAAGGTAACGCTCTTCATCGGAGGCGGGCAGAAGTTCGATTAATTGGTCGACGGACAGCGCTTGGATCTGGGCCGGGGTCAGCGCGGGGACTGCCATGGCGTACCCCCTGATGTGCGGCGCAGAGTGTGGCATAACTGCGGCGCAGTTGCAATAGACAGCGCAAGCGATTGTCAGCAAGGTGAGATCCGCGCCGTCTCCATATATGTGCAGCGCGGCAACGATCCCATAGCGACCATGCGAGAATCCCCCGGCGGCGCTATACTCTTGCGCCAAGGACAGCCGGCAACGGGTCAAGGAGGAAGCAACTTGGCACGTCGTCGGTATCAGAGAGGAAGTCTCATCTTGCGCGGAAAGCGCCAGAAGGTGTGGGTCGGTCGCTGGCTGGATGACGAGATCCGGCCGGATGGCACCATCCATCGCCGTCACCGCTCGGAGGTCCTGGGAACGCTCAAGGACTATCCGACCAAGCACCTGGCGCAACGGGCGCTGGAAGCCCACATTGCCGGGGTGAACAGCCCGAATTATCGGCCGCGTACCACTGTCACGTTTGACCGATTTGTGCAGCAATGGCGGGCAAACGTGCTGCCGCAGCACAAACCGAGCACGCAGCGGGCAATCGAATCGCATCTGCGCTACCATCTGTTGCCCTGCTTTGGCTCGTTCTCGCTAATGTCCCTCGACACTCTCCGTTTGCAACAATTCATCGCCACGCGTAAGGCGAGCGCCAAGACCATCAAGAATCTTGTCGCCACGCTGAGCATGATGTGGCGAGCAGCTCGCTGTTGGGGCTTCGTCGAACACAACCCCTTCAACGGTCTGGTGCTGCCGGAGTTGTCACCACCTCGTACTCGCAGTTTTACCGTCCAGGAGGCAGTCCGCATCATCGACGCAGCCAATGAACCGCATCGGACGTTTTACTGGCTTGCGGCGGAGACCGGAATGCGCGCTGGCGAACTGTGCGGTTTGCGGTGGGAGGACATCGACTTCGAGCGGTGGATGGTGCGCGTCGAGCAGACGGCGTGGCACGGAATGATCCAGACGCCGAAGTCACGGGCAGGTCGTCGGGTGTTCCCCATCTCCGATCGCTTGGGGGAGCACCTGCGGCGCATGAAGGGCAGCGGCCACGTGTTCACGTACCGGAACGGGAAGCCGTGGAAGGGCGAGAAAGTGGTCGAGTACCACCTGCGACCGCTGCTCGATCGACTTGGCATTGCCCGTCGAGGCCTGCACGCCTTTCGACACACCAACGGCACCGAGCTTGACCGCATGAATGCTCCGATCAAAGTGCGTCAGGAACGGCTCGGCCACAGTGATCCCCGGATCACGCTCGGCATCTACACCGACGCGGTCAGCGAAGATCACCGCCGTGTCGCGGAACAACTGGGCGCCATTTTTTGCCCAAGTTTGCTCAAAACAAAAACGAGCTTCGGGGCTGCGGTTCCCGAAGCTCAAACGTCTCAATGACTTGATGAAGCAGGTACGGAAAAACTCTGGGGTGGGCGGTGGGATTCGAACCCACGACAGCCGGAGCCACAGTCCGGAGTTCTACCACTGAACTACGCCCACCGTGGCCGCTCTTCGATTATAGCAATGGATTCCGATCTCCGGCCTTACCGACACAGGAAACGCGCATCGAAGACGACGCCAGCCCGCGAAACGGGCGCATGAACACTTGCCCCGATTATCACCAGGGCAGAGCGGGCCTTCACCTGGATTATTCATGACAACTCGGCGCCAAATGGTTCCCGGACCGCATGAACATTGACCGGAGCCGGTGACGGCGTCGCGTACGTTTTCCGACATTGTCGTGAAGGCGCGCGTCCGCTTCGCGGACGCGATGAAATTAGCCCAGCACCAGCGTGCCCCGCAGGGGCCGCGCAGTGCTGGGGCGGCGGAAATGACAATCCGAGCCCCGTCCAGGGGCGGCACTCGTGCTCGGCGAAGTAGGGGTCCCTCGACTCGCGCTCCACTCGCAAGCTCGCGTCGCACTTCGCTCGGGATGACAGAGTAAGGAACTAAGCCGAGGGGGACGGGGGTATCCCATCCGATCAGATGGGAGAAGCCTGATCGGAGGGAAGTGTGAGGCCGCTAGTTGCGGCCCATCCCGACGTACTGGAAGCCGATGGAGCGCATGCGGGCGCCATCCAGCAGGTTCTTGGTGTCGACCAGGATGGGACGGCGCAGCAGACGCTTGATGCGCTCAAAATCCAGGGCGCGGAATTCTGGCCAGCCGGTGCCCACCACCAGGGCGTCGGAACCTTCGGCCGCGTGATACGCCGACTCGCAATAGCGCACCGGCATCTTGTCCATCTCCAGCTTGGCGTCGGGGATGGCGACGGGATCATAGGCGCGCACTTTCGCTCCCTTGGCCATCAGCGACTTGGCCAGGTGGATCGAGGCCGAGCCGGCCACCGAGTTGGTATTGGGCTTGAAGGAGAGTCCCAGGATGCCGAACTCCTTGCCGGTAATCGATTCCACCGCGCTCGAGAGCTTTTCGACCACCCGGTCGCACAGCGAGTGGTTGACTTCGCGGGCGGCGCTGAGCACGCGCAGCGACACGCCCTTGCCGGTGGCCAATTGCGCCAGCGCTTCCATGTCGCTCTCCACGAAGGGTCCGCCGAAGCCGGCGCCCGGCTGCAGGCAGCGCGGTCCAATCTTCTTGTCCAGGCCCAGGGCCAGGGCCAGGTCCACGGAGTCGGCGCTGACGTGCTCGCACAGGGTCGAGAGTTCGTTGATGAACGAGATCTTGGTGGCCAGGAACGCGGTTGAGGCTTCGCGGACCAGTTCCGCGGTCTCGTGGTTGGTCACGATGATGGGCACGCCGCGCATGGCCAGCGGACGGTAGATCTGCTTCAGCGCCTGCACCGCCTGCGTGGATTTGGTGCCGACCACGATGCGGTCCGGCCAGTTGAAGTCTTCCACGGCGCAGCCATCGGTCAGGAACAGGGGATGGGAGACGATGGTGATCTTGTTGGGCATCTCCTTCATCCGCGGCTCGAGACGGGCGGCTGTCCCCACCGGCACCGGCGTCACCAGCACCAGGATGGCGTCGTGCTTCAGGTTCGCGGCCAGCTTCACCGCGATGTCTTCAAGGTAGCGGCAGGAATCCTCGGCCAGGAAAACCACCTGCGACTTGCCGGCGAACGACTCCATGTCGCTGGAGTAGATCAGGCGGCCGGCGCGGATGTTGCGCTTGATAACGTCCTTCAGGTTCTTCTCGTAGAAGGGGATGCTGCCCTGGGCGGTGGCGTAGATGCGGACCCCGTCCGCGTCATAGCAGGTGACAGGATTGCCGAAATCCGCCAGGCAGGCGGAAACCACCGTTCCCAGGTATCCCGCGCCGTAAACTCCGATGTGCATTGGTGCCTCCGTGATCCGCTAGCCGCGCAGCCGCTGAGGTGGGCCCAAGTGGAAGAACCGCAGGCAGATGGCGCTGTCTTCTATTTATCGTTCTCTCGGGTAACCCACAAGATGAAGGGAGGACATGTACCGAGGGCCAACAGACGGGAAGGCCCTTAGCGGGTCTTCGAGGCCAAGCTGCTGCCCAGTTGGATGGGCGCGAGATCTTCCCAGTGCGGACCCTGGGTCTGCCGCACGAAGGTAAGCTCTTCGATGAGGATGTGGCGCGAACCCGGATAGTCGGCCCAGCGCCGCCGGATGCCGGCCAGGACCTCCTGGGCATGCTCTGGCTCTTCGCTCTTGATGATGGTCAGGTGGGGCATGTAGGGCCAGGGCTCGTCGAAGAGGAAGGGGCCGGTGTTGAGCCGGTCGTGCAACTCGCGCATCTTGTACGCGGCGTGGGCTACTCGAATGAATACCACCGGCGTCCGCGGGACGAAACTCTCCACGTCTCCCAAGGCGATCTCGAACGGATGCTGGTTGTGGCAAAGCTCTTCCAGCGTGCTCCGGGCTTGGCTTTCCGAGCCTTGCAGGCCCCGCGGGGGAAGAACACTGAGGTGGGCCGGGAGATGGCCGTAGCGGGGATCGACTTCGCGGCGGAGTTCTTCCACAAAGCGTCCCAGCCCACTCTTGACGTAGGCCACAACCGCGTATTGCGGCGGTTCCATCAGTGTGCACCCACTTGAGGTGCCCGTAATTATAGCCCGGTCCGGCGGGCGGCGTCCCGCCTGGATACCGGCTTCGGCTAGGACGGCTCGGGTACAATGTTCTCAGTCGGGGCGTAGCGCAGCCTGGTAGCGCACCTGCCTTGGGCGCAGGGGGTCATCGGTTCAAATCCGATCGCCCCGACCAACCCCTGCGAAGCATCAGTCGCCGCGGAAAAAAGCGCCTACCGCGATTGCCAGCGCCTCGGATTGCGCCTGCCATGGAAGCAGGCTATCACCACAATCCGATGCTCTTGCACCTCGAAGAATATGCCATACGGGAAGCGCCGCACTCCCGCCCGCCGACGACTTCGGTAGACCACGGGGAATTGCAAGGGGTTGTCTGCGATTGCCTCAACCGTGGCGTCGACCGCCAGCGCAAAACGCTCCCCAAGCCCCCGGCCAATGCTGTCATACCAGGACCGCGCTTCCTGCAAATCCTCATTCGCCTCTGGTATCCAGACGATCGGCAGTGTCACGGTTTCCTAAACAGACCAGCCCTGACTTGCTGCCACGGGACGACATCGGAAGGGTTTTGCTCATGCCGAGCGATGCGGTAGTCCAGCTCCACCCGTTGCGCATCCGTGAGTGACGCCGCGTCCGCTTCTAGGCTTTCCCAGACTGTATCCAACAGTTCTGCCTTCTCCGCAGGGGAGAGGCTATTTATCTGGTTTCGCCAATCGCTCATACGCCTATAACCTAGCGCGGTTTCTTCGCTCTGGCAAGCACATGGCCGGCGACTCGTTGTGTCGTTTGAAAACTACGCCCGCTAAACGCCTCAAGTTCAAATCCGATCGCCCCGACCAACCCATCCCGCTGTTCCTGGCGCCCCTCGAAGCATCAAGTCCATCAACAGTTACGGGCACCAGAGACACTTCGGTAACGTGCGGGAGCCAAGAGTCCCGTACTAGACTCAGCTTCCACATGCCCAGAAAGAAACAATTAGGCACCCTGCTGCGGGAGCGGAAACACATTTCCGAGAGCGCACTGGAGCATGCCCTGGAAGAGCAGAAATACAAGCTCGCGATGTTGGGGGAGATTCTGCTGGCGAACGGCAAGGTGGCCAAGCCGGATCTGATCGCGGCGCTGGAAGAGGTCAGCGGCGTCAACTACCTGGACCTGGAGGTCACGCCCGTGGATCCAGAACTGCTCGAACGGTTGCCGCGGGAGACCGCCGAGCGGCACTGCGCCATCCCGGTGGCGCGCCACGCGGCCAAGATTCTGGTCGCCATGTCGCGGCCGCAGGATCTGGCGGTGGTGGACGAACTTCGTTTCAGGCTGGGCGCCGAAGTCGAACCTTGTTTGGCGTTCCGCGAGGAGATCCTGGCGGCCATCGCCAAATATTATTCTCCGCGGCCCGGAGACGGATCCTTCAGCGTGGCCGCGGAACTGGCGGAGCGCATCGACGCGGGAAAAATCGAATTTTTCACTGCGTCGCAGAGCGAGCGGCACGAGGAAGCCATCCGCGAGTTTCAGAAGGAGCTGCGCGGCAAGCGCACGCCCGCCGTGCATCTGGTCTCGGCGATCCTGTCCGCGGCTGCGGCCAAGGGCGCCAGTGACGTTCATGTCGAGCAACAGGCCACGGGAACACTGGTCCGCATCCGCGTGGATGGTCTGCTGCGCGACCTGGCCCAGGTCCCGCTGGAATTGCGCACTTCGCTGGTCTCACGGATCAAGATCCTGTGTGACATGGACATAGCCGAACGGCGCGTTCCCCAAGACGGACGCCTGCTGGCGCGGATCGGCCACACTCACTACGACTTGCGAGTTTCTACGCTCCCCACCCAGTACGGGGAGAAGATCACCATCCGGCTGCTGGATCCCTCTTCGGCGCGCGTCAGCTTTCAGGACCTGGGGCTTTCCCCAGAACACTGCGCCACTCTCAGCAGCGTGCTGAAGCAGCCCCAGGGGATGATCCTGGTCACCGGACCCACCGGATCGGGCAAGAGCACCACCCTGTATGCCGCCTTGCACCGGCTTCGCTCTCCCATGGTCAGCATTCTCACCATCGAAGACCCGGTGGAATACATGATGGAGGGCATCAACCAGGTGCAGGTAAATCCTCGCGTGGGTCGCACCTTCGCGGGTTGCCTGCGTTCCATGCTGCGCCAGGACCCCAACGTCATCATGCTGGGGGAGATTCGCGACAGCGAGACCGCCGAGATCGCCATGGAAGTGTCGCAGACCGGGCACTTGGTCCTCTCCACCCTGCACACCAACGACAGCATCGGCGCCATCACCCGGCTGTTGGACCTGAAGATACCCGCGTTCCTGCTCACCTCCTCGCTCACCGCCATCCTGGCTCAAAGGCTGGTGCGGAAGCTCTGCCGCTGCAAACGCAAGGAGCGGCTGCCAGCGCATAAGAGAGCTGAGCTGACCGCCGCCGGCGTGCTCGAACCGCCCGAGCATCTTTATGTGCCGGTGGGATGCAAGGAATGCGATCAGACCGGATACCACGGCCGCGTCGGGGTTTATGAAATGCTGGTTTTGGACGAGGTCATCAAGAACGCGATTGCCTCCGGCTCGCGCGACGACCAGATCCGCTCCCTAGCCCGTACCTTGGGCATGAAGTTCATGGATCAGGATGCCCTGGACAAGGTGACGGAGGGCGTCACCACGCTGGAAGAGGTAATGCGCGTGGTCCCGTTCGAGGACGTAAGCAGCGCCAGCCGCTGCGTCGAGTGCCACAAGCACCTGGTGGCGGAGTTCGTTTTCTGTCCCTACTGTGGCACCCCCGTCGCCCGCAAGAAGCTCCGTACCCAATACGTCAAGGCCAAGGCCAGCGCTGCGCCGGTCACGGAAGAGGACTTCCAATGAGCCGCTCACGCCGAGTTGCCCTTGCTCCGCCACGAGTGGCCCAGCGTTTTGCTCACTACCGCGAGTTGTCGATCGTTTATGAAGGCGCCAGCCTTGACATCCCGGTGCGCGCCCCGGATATCAGCACCCGCGGAATGTTCATCAATACGGCGCAGAAGTTTCCGGAAGGCGCGGTGCTGCGAATCTGCTTCCGGCTCTCACGCACGAATTGCGTAGTGACAGCGCGTGGAGAAGTCCGCTACTGCCTCCCGGGAGTGGGCATCGGCGTGGAATTCATCGGATTGCCTGAAGACTCCCAGCGAGCCATCGAGGAAGAGGCAGCCGGGGCGACCGCGGAAGCTCACCGCTGAAGCGCGTTCCCTCGGACGGCTCTAAACAACTGAGGAATCAGACGGGGGTTGGAGTCGAGATCAGGCGGGAAAATTAAAAGGGCTGCGACATTGGTTATGCTCTAGCCGCCGACTCCTGCGAGGGAGTCAAACGACGTGGAACATGCACCGTCACAGCCCCTGATGCAACCACCGCTTTCGCGGTTCCAAGCCCCGGCCCGCTCTCGCAAGCTTGCCGGTTTTTTCGGGCCTGGTTGCGCGGCGGGTCACCCCGTCGGCGCTGGTCACCCGGCCTACTTCGGACTGGCCACTGATTAGGAAGCCAACCCTTTCAGCCGTCGACGGGGGCAACACTAAATTCACGGGTCTTTAATGTCAATGCCCGAGATTTGTGCAATTGTGGAAAACCGGGAAGCGTCCATTTTGGGCCAGAATTTCTTTAGCCTGCCCCCATGCGCCGCCACACCGCTCGCCGGGTTGCATGGGAATATCGAAAAAGCTGAGTTGTTTGCCGGCTCGGCGGAAACATCTGTTAGCGGCTGGCGATAATCCTATCCCAAGGTGAGCGGCATACGGCTGACATGATTGCCTACGTGGATGGAGGCTCCCGCGGCAACCCGGGGCCCGCAGGCATCGGTGTGGTGGTCGAACATCCCAACGGACGACGGGTGGAGATCAGCCAGTCCATCGGCGCCCGCGATAACAACTACGCCGAGTACGCCGCGCTGCTGGCCGCTCTGGAATATGCCGCCGCCTACCAGTCGCCCCGCCTGCAGGTCTATAGCGATTCCGAGGTGGTGGTGCGGCAGATCAGCGGGTCCTACAACTGCCAGAGCCCGGCTCTGCGCGACATCCACAGCGCCTGCATGGCCTTGATCGGCAACTTCCAGCACTTCGCCATCACCCACATCCGTCGCGAGAACAATGCCGACGCCGACCGGCTGGCCAAGGAAGCCATCGACCGCGCCACCCGCGACAAGCAGCCAGTAAACGACGATCCTTACGAAGACCATTTCCTGCCGGGAAATCCCCGCAAGTTGGTCCAGATCGAGCAACCCGGCTGAGAAATCTTGAGGCGCGTAGCGGGCGTGAGCGAAGCGGACGGTGCCCCACATCTGCCCGCATTTGGCAGATGTGGGTCTTTTCCCTTCAAGACTCAAACCCTAGGGCCCAGACCACGAGCGTCCCGTGCATGTGAAATCCGCTTTCCGGATCCCCCAGGACGTGCAGGGGTAACCTCCTATCGGGCCACTCTTTGGAGAGCCTTCGGCGGGACACTGCGCCACACTTCGGTAATCTTCATCGCCTTCTGGGGAAATGCCATGCTCACCCGCATGGCACACTTTCCCCACCCGCATGCTAAGTCGCGGGCTCCCCGACTGTGCTTCACGGCTGGTGAGTCCATCACTTTCTCAGTGGAAGGCAAGGAAACACAGGGAACACTACAGGTAGTCTCGACCACAGGTGGCTCGGCGCGAATCCTCCGGCCGCTCACTCCGGGCACCCTCGCCGAGATCTCGCTGCATCTCAGCACCGGTCCGGTAAGCGCTTTGGTGGAGTTCCTGCCGCCGCGGCCTCAAGGACGGTTCTTTGCGCAAGCGTTCCGCTTTGTGGCTTTTGGCGACGATGATTACGCGCGCTTCCATCGAACCTTACAGATGCTGCGTGCCGGAGAGCGGATGGCACGGGTTTAGGAGTCTGCGTGAGAACCGCTTTCCGAGTGAGGGAGTGGTTTAAACCGCCCCAGAATGCAGCCCGACGGGCGGCATTTGGGTTAGCCCGGCGCGTGAGCGCCGGGTGAAGTGGGGTAAAAACGTGAGCCCCGAAGGGGCGGCACAGGTTCTCACACACACACTCTAGGGCCTGAGCTTCCGCACGGAGACGCAAGAACCTGCGCAGTTCAGGCTGTCCCCCCTTTCCCCCCTTTCCCCAGGTTAGCGCCGAAAAACACGCCGCGAACCTGGGGCACCCGGCTGGTTTTCAGCCCCGGTGCTTAACACATGCTGTGCCGGTGGCCGCGTGAAATATTCAGGCTTCCTTAGCCCCTGCTGCGCTGGCGGCAGGGGGCAATTGGGCATTCTTGCGCGCGTTACATCCCCGATGTGCCAGTTGCGCGTTTTCGGGGACGGTCTTCCCGCCCTTGCTATACGGCGTGATGTGATCGACAGTGCTGTCCTCTAAAGAATGAATCTCATTCGTGCACAACTTGCAGATTGGCGACATGTCGTAAAGCTCCTTGCGAAACTGAAAATCAAAGAACCTGGGCTCGATCAGGGTGCCGTCAATGATCGAATCGACAAGTCCACGAAATTTCGTCCACCGTATTCTGGTCTGTTCTGTACTGCCAGTGCGCTTAGAGATAGCCTCCTGCAATTCACTATCGGTCAACATGGTGAACAGAAACAGTTCTCTGATCTGTTCTGCCGCCTTCTGCACCTTTGCGGGTGGCCGATTCATTAGGGCCGCTGCTTGAATGTCGAAAACCGTGACCAGAAACTTAGTATCCCATTTCCCATTGCCAGTACGGGGGCTGATCTCGTATTGTCGTGCAGACTTTTCCCCGAATACGGCGTAGATGTTCTGCATCGTTTGTCGGAACAGAACAGCGTGAGCCCTCAGGTCTTCCGGCTCTCGTGGGGGATACTTACCCATGTACTCGTTAAGGAAACGCTTAAGATTCCCTGTGTACTGAGGCTGTCGATCACCGAATGCGAAGAAACGGAGAATCATCTCGCGCTCCTTGAAGCGCCTCTCCGGGACATCGCCGCCCTTAACCCTTCGCCACTGGTGCTCCCTCTCAAGCCCAATCAAGAGATCGTTGAACGGGCCGCGATAGGCGCAATTACGAATTTCCTGCTCGTTCAGCACCATCGAGCCACGATTGAGGCGCTCAAAAATCTCGTACCGAAGCTCGGGGCGCCCGGCAGCGTCGATGACTATGCTACGGATGGTCGCGTCCCGAATTTTCTCTTGTTGCTCCTTGGTGAGGTCTCTGAAGAATTTGCCGTTCAAGTTATGCATGCTATGCAGGCGGGTCAGCGCAAACTTGTTACTTACGAAATCTATGAACGTCCTCAGTCGTTGCTGACCATCGATGACCTCAAGGCTGCCTTCGGATACCCTGCCGAAGTACAGCGGAGGAATCGGAATTTCCAGCAGCAGCGACTCAATAAGCCGCGACGGGAGTTCAGGTTTGAGGCTCCAGACGTATTCCCGCTGGTACGTAGGCTGCAATTCCAGAAAGCCTCTGTCCAACTTTTCGCGCAGTGTCCAGATATTCCAGTCATTGCTTTGGCTGGTGACCGGCCGCTCGTCCGGCCTTGCTTCGACCACCTCCTCTTCGCCGTTGTCAGGTTCGAGCTGGTCGTCCGACTCGACAGCTTCGCCGTCGCTCCCTGCCAAGTTGGTGGCTAGGGGGCGGCCCGCATCTGGGGCCGGGCCGCCGTTTGGTAGAGGAGCACTGGCGTCATTCTCCATCACGTCGGCGGCAGTCGCATTATCACTTGAGGCCGGATCAGACAATAAGAACCGAACATGGCTGTCTAGTTCCGTTTGCTGCAGTTCTGGTTCGGTCCTTATGCCGAGCCCAGCTAAGGCGGTTTTGATGTCCGGCAAGATGTTGCTTCCCCTTCGCGCAGCGCCAAACCACTTCAGCACCGAGCGGACTGTACGCCGCCGTACCTGTTCCCCCTTTCTGAGGCGGTCAGCGATTTCGAGAACTTGTTGCGGAATCTTGTTGGGCATGATCTCCCCCATCGAAAATACATTCCGAAAGTTGAAAGGCAGCACGCTGCCTGGCGCCGTTACTGCACCACTTCCATCCAGCAGACCAGTCTCACCTCGTCCGGTTGAACCGGCGGCAAAGGTAAAAGGGGTAAAAGGGGCAGCCTGAACTGCGCACTTTCCTTGGCATTCCTCACAAATCTCTGTGTCTCTGTGCAGATTTCAGCCCTTATACGTGAGCTCGAAGACGGTGCAGTCGTCGCCGAAGGGACGTCCGGCGCAGAAAGTGCGTACGGCGGCGAGGATGTCGCGGAAGGGCGATTCGCCGGCTGCGGCTGTCTCCAAGCGCTCATCGCCGAAGAATTCGCCCGCCGGGTTTTCCGCCTCGGTGACGCCGTCGGTGATGAGCACGAGACGGTCGCCGGGATTCATCTGCCGGCGCCCGCTGGTGTAGTCCATGTCCGGCAGCAAGCCTACGGGTACGTTGGCTTCGAACATGCGCGATACCGACCCCGAGGCGACCAGCACCGGCGGCACGTGGCCGCAGTTGACGAACTCCAGCTCGCCGCCGGCTTTCAGGTGCGCGATCACCAGCGTAGCGTACTTTTCGCCCAGCGATTTCTGGCAGAGGAAGCGGTTGATCGAGGTCACGACCTCCGGCAACAGCACCCGGTTCGCGATCTGCGAATAGACCATGCCTTGCAGAATGGACGCCAGCAGGGCGGCCGAAATCCCCTTGCCGCAGACGTCGGTCACCACCACGGCCACACCTTCGGACGTGGGGATGACGTCGAAGAAATCGCCTCCCACGTCGCGGCAAGAGAGATTGCGGGCCTGGATGGTGGCGTACGACAGGTCCGGGATGGTGACCGCCATCAGCCGCTGCTGGATGGAGGCGGCGATGGAGAGTTCCTGCTGGTAACGGCGTGAAATTTCTTCCGCCTGCACCAGGCGCGCATTCTCCACCAGCGAAGCCGCCTCGGTGGCGATGGTGGTCAGGATGTCCTTGCTGACCTTGGAAAGGTCGCGCGAGGCGAAGCGGCTATCCAGGTACAGCACGCCCATGATTTCGGGCAACCCGCCCATGATGGTGACGTCGAGCGCCTTCTCCTTGACCTTGGTCTTGCGCAGCGGGATGCAGATGACGGTGCGGAGGTCGTACGCGATGATGCTCTTGCGCTGCGCCACGTCGGCGGACTTGGCGGTGTCGGTCACCACGAAGGCGGAGGCCCCGCGCGCCGCCTCTTCCAGGATGGAACGCGAGATGGTGGTCTCGTCGGTCATGGCCTCGCCCTTGGAATTCCGCCCCGCGGTCATCCGCAGGCGCCCGTCAGGATCGCGCAGGAACACGCAGCCGCGCTCCGCCCCGGTGAGCCGCAGGGTGGAATCGACCAGCGTCACCAGGATCTCGTCCACCACGCCGGTGGTGTTCAGCTTGCGCGCTGCTTCCAGGAAGAACGTCAGTTTTTCCAGGTCCGAAGCGCCGCCGCGCACCTCGATGCCGGAAATCTGGCTGAGGAACTCGCGCGCCGAGCTGGTGCCGGCGGCGGTGGGATTGAAGACGATGCAGGGGCCGCCGCGGGCGCCGAATTCCACCCGGTCATTGCTGTTCAGCTTGTGACGCTCCGCCTTCTCGCCGTTCACGAAGGTGCCGTGCTTGCTGCCCATGTCGACCAGCACGTAGTCGCCGCCCTCGGAGAGGATGGAAGCGTGGTCGCGCGATACCCGCGGATCGGCGATGATCAGGTCGCGGTCGGTCTTGCGCCCGATGGTGAACGGCGTGTGGTCCAGCGTGATGGTGCGCTGTTCGGATTCCTGCATGAAGACCAGCTCCGGAAACCCGGAGGGCCCGCTCACCGGCAGCATCGAGGAAGAGGTCGCAGACATCGTTGTGAGAGTCTAATCCCGCCAAGCAAGAGTAGCATTATCCGGCTTGGGCCGGAAGGGACGAACACGGCGGGGCACCCGGCCCCGCGCCGCTGCCCGTCGCACGCGGGTTTCGGCTAATTGCCGGGTCTCACCAGAACCTCGATGCTCTCGGCCGGGCCGCCGGTGGCCAACTTCCTGAGCTCGCGCTCGCGCAGCCAGGTGAAGATGACCGGGGTCACGATCAGCACGTGGATCAGCGAGCTCACCATGCCGCCTAGCACGGGCGCGGCCAGTGGCTTCATGACCTCGGCGCCGACCTTCGCCGACCACATGATGGGCAAGAGGCCGGCGACCACGGTGGCTACCGTCATCAGCTTGGGACGCAGACGCAACAACGCGCCTTCCATGACCGCCTGGTGCAGTAACTCGCGGGTGAGCGGCACGCCGCCTGCAGTGTTACGCGCCACTGCTTCTTCCAGGTAGATGACCATCACCATCCCGGTCTGCACGGCCGTCCCGAACAGGGCGATGAATCCCACCCACACGGCCACCGAGAAGTTGTAGCCCAGCACCTTGACCAGGAAGACGCCGCCGCTCAGCGCGAACGGCACCGCCAGGATAACGTGCAATGCCTCGCGCCAGGAGTTGTAGGTCATGTAGAGCAGGATGAGGATGATCAGAAACACGACGGGCATCACTAGTCGCAGCCGCTTCTTGGCGCTGATCTGGTGCTCGTACTGGCCGCTCCACTCGATGTAGAAGCCGGCAGGCATTTTGACCTGCTGCGCCACGGCCTGCTGCGCCTCGCGCACGAAACCGCCGACGTCGCGCCCGCGAACGTTCATCAGTACGGTGCCGCGCAGCAGGCCGTTCTCGCTGGAGATCATCGAAGGCCCCATCTCCATGCGGATGTCGGCCAGCATCCCCAGCGGGGCTTGCGTCCCATTGGGAGCGGCGACCAGCACATTTCGCAGCCCCTCGGGGTCTTCGCGGAAGTCGCGCGCATAGCGCACCCGGACCGGGAAGCGCTGGCGGCCTTCAATGGTGGTGGTCAGGTTCTTGCCGCCGATGGCGGTCTCGATCACGTCCTCCACGTCCCCCACGCCGATGCCGTAACGCGCCGCCGCCTCGCGGTTCACGGAGATCTCGAGGTAGGGCGCGCCGGTGATGCGCTCGGCGTACAAGTCCACCGCTCCGGGGACATGTTGCAGCGCAGCCTGAATCTGCTGCGAAACGCGTTCGATGGTGGCCAGGTCGTTGCCGAAGACTTTCACGCCCACCTGGGTGCGGATGCCGGTGGACATCATGTCGATGCGGTTGCGGATAGGCTGCGTCCAGATGTTGGTCACGCCCGGCATGCGCAGCTTGTCATCCAGCCGCGCGAGAATCTTCTCCTTGGTCATGCCCGCCGGCCATTGGTCCTTGGGTTTGAAGGTGATGATGGTCTCGGCCATGTTGACTGGCGCGGGGTCGGTGGAGCTTTCGGCGCGGCCCACCTTGCCCACCACGTTGGCGACCAGCGGATCCTGGGCGATGATGCGGTCCTGCTGGCGCATGATCTCCGTCGCCTTGGTGAGCGAGATGCTGGGGTCTGTGATCGGCATGAACATAGCCGTCTCCTCATCCAGCGGCGGCATGAATTCCGACCCGATGGTAGTGGCCAGGAACACCGCCGACAAAAAGATGACAGCGGCGACAGACAGCGTGGCCAGGCGATGGCCCAGCGCCCAGCGCAGCACTGGCTGGTACACCGAGCGCAGCCCGCGCATCACCGGGTTGTCCTCCTCGCGGTGCAGCTTGCCGCGGATGAAGAACGTGCACAGCACCGGCACCAGCGTCACCGCGATGATGGTGGAGCCCAGCATGGCGAACGTCTTGGTGAACGCCAGCGGATGGAAGAGCTTTCCTTCCATGCCGGTGAGTGCGAACACCGGGATGAACGCCAGGATGATGATGGTCATGGCGAAGAAGATGGGCCGTCCCACCAGGCGGGCCGCGCTCAGTGTGATGTCCCGGATCTTCGAGCGGTAGTCGCCGTGCTCTTCCGCGTAGCGTTCGGCATGGCGGATGACGTTCTCGGTCATCACGATGCCGGCGTCCACCAGCACGCCGATGGCGATGGCGATGCCGCCCAGCGACATGATGTTGGAGCTGATGCCGATGTAATGCATCAGCAGGAACGAGCTCAGCACCGCCAGCGGCAGAGGCAGCGTGACGATCAGAATGCTGCGGAAGTGCCAGAGGAAGATGACGTGCGCCAGGGTGACCAGGATGATCTCCTCGATCAGCGCCGAGCGCAGCGTGCCCACCGCGTGCAGGATCAGGCTGCTGCGATCATAGAAGGGCACGATCTTCACCCCGCGCGGCAAGCCGGGTTCGAGCGCCGCGATCTTCTGCTTGACCGCCTGGATGGCCTCCAGCGCGTTGGCCCCGTAGCGGATGATCACCACGCCGCCCACCACCTCGTGCCCGTCCTTGTCGAGCACGCCGCGGCGGAACTCCGGCCCCAGTTGCACGCTGGCGACATTCTTCAGGTACACCGGCGTGCCGTTCTGCGCGGAGATGACGATGTTCTCGATATCCTGCACGTTGCGGATCAGTCCCAGGCCGCGCACCACCAGCTCGGTGTCGTTGGACTCGACCACCTTCGCGCCCACGTTGTTGTTCGAGCGTTGGACGGCGTCGAAGATCATGCGGATCAGGACGTTGTAGGCACGCAGCTTCACCGGGTCCAGGTCGATCTGGTACTGGCGGACGAATCCGCCGATCGACGCCACTTCGGAAACGCCGGGGACGGAATTGAGCTGGTAGCGGATGAACCAGTCCTGCAGCGAGTGCAGGGTGCCGGGATCGTACGGGCCTTCCACCGTGTACCAGAAGACCTGGCCCACGCCGGTGGCATCCGGACCGAGCGTGGGCGTGACGCCGGCGGGCAGCGCACTGGCCGCGAAGTTCAGCCGCTCGAGCACCCGGCTGCGGGCCCAGTAGACGTCCACATCGTCGTTGAAGATGAGCGTCACCATGGAGAAGCCGAATGCCGAGGACGAACGCACCGTTTTCACGCCCGGCAAGCCTTCGAGGTTCACCGTCAGCGGGTACGTAACCTGGTCTTCGACTTCCTGGGGGCTGCGGCCCGCCCAGTCGGTGTACACGATCACCTGGTTCTCGCTGAGATCGGGGATGGCGTCAATGGGCGTCTTCACCAGCGCCCAGTAGCCCCAGCCGGCGAGGAAGATGTACGCCAGGATGATCAGGAACCGGTTCTTCAAGGAGAATTCGATCAGCTTGTTGATCACTGTTCCCTCCTCACTCGGCGTTCACGCGCGTGCGGTAGGAAGCCAACGGCTGCCCTCCGCGGCTGACTTCCACGACGACGTTGTACGGCCCGGCCATGGGGATATTGCCCTTGCCCGCGTATTCTCTGCCATTCCAGGCGAGGTCGGCCGAGGAGCGCATCTCGCCCATCCCCGGCATCGCCGGCATGAGGAAGATCACCTTCACCTGCGCATCGCTTACCGGCTTGCCGGAGGCATCCGTGACGATGACGTGAATCGCGTTCTCGGCAGCGCCCTTGGGCGGCGATGGCGTGGTGCGGAAGGTGATCTTCACCTGCGGCGCAGATGCTTGAGCCTGAGCGGGCTTGTCGTCGCGCTCGAATGCCTTCGACCCGCCGAACAGTCCGGTCATGCCCGTGGTCAGCCGGGTTTGGGAGTCGATCATGAACGCGCCCCCCGAGACCACGCGCTCGCCCGGCTTGAGTCCGGAGATCACGGGGTAGTAGTCCTCGGCGGCGGGGCCGAGCTCGACCGCGCGTCCTTCGAAGAGACCGTTGCCCCTGGCGACGTACACAATCTTGCGCTGACCCGTGTCGACTACCGCGGAACGCGGCACCACCGGCACCGGTCGCGGCGTGTGCCCGCGGAGAACTACGTTGGCGAACATGCCGGGGCGCAGACGCATGCCCGGGTTCGGCACCTGCACACGTACGGCGACGGTGCGCGTCTGCGGGTTGAGCGCAGGTTCGATGAACTGCACACGGCCGTGGAGTGCGGAACTCAGCGCATCGGAAGTGATCTCCACCGCCTGCCCGACATGCACCGACGGCAGGTCGATCTCGTAAACATCGGCCTTCACCCACACGCTGCTCAGGTCGGTGAGCGTGTAGAGGAGGTCGCCCTCCTTGACATACTGGCCGGCCGTGACCTTACGCTCGGCAACGATGCCGCTCGCCGGGGAATAAATGGTGATGTCAACCTTCGGCTGCGGCGAGGAGCCGATGTCGGCGACCTGCTTCTCGGTCAGCCCCCAAAGCTCGAGCCTGCGGCGGCTGGCTTGGACCATCTCGTCCGCCCCTACGATCGCGGAAGGCAGAGCCGCCTTCAGCCGCTGCCGGTTTTCGAGCGCCAGCTTGTATTCCTGTGCCGATTGCAGCACGTCGGGACTGTAGATGAGCGCGATGGGCTCTCCGCGGCGCACTGCCTGGCCGGTATATGAAACGTACAGCTTCTCGATGCGGCCGCCGACCCGCGCACTGATGGAGGCGAGTTGCGTCTCCGCTTCATCCACACGACCGGGCGCCAGCAGGTCGCGGGAGATGCTGCGAGTTGCAACCTCGACGGTCTGCAGCCCGATGGATTTCTGCTCGTCTTCGGTTAGTTGAACCGAGCCGGGCTCTCCGGACACTCCCGCCGCCGGCGCGCTTTCGCTCGTCGAGCTCGTGGCTGTCGCGGACGCCGGCTCGACCGAGGCCTTCGCAGCGGCCGCGCCAGGAGCATGCAGGTGCTGCAGGCTGCCGGTCGCGAAATAAACGACTGCCCCCAAGGCCACACCTAGCGCCAATCCGATGAATATGAACTTCTTCTCGCGCGATGTCATTGCTTCACCTCCGGCGCGGGATTGGTGGCGGGGCTTGCGATGGGAGTGCCGACCGCGCGCTCCAGTTCAGCCACGCGTGATTCGAAGTCGGCCAGGGCGCGGAAGTAGGAGATGTCCACGTCCAGGCTCATGTTCTGGCTGTCCAGCAGGTTGAGAAAGTCGGTGCGGTCGGCCTGGTAGGCGGCTGCGGTGGCCTTCAGCGTAGCCTCGGCTTGCGGACGAAGCGTGTCACGGTAGAGGTCCACCAGCTTGTGCGCGGCATTTGCCCGGATCAGCGCTTCCTGGATCTGCTGGAAGACCACCGCGCGCTGGTTGTCGTAGTCCGCCTGGCGCACTGCGGTGTCGGTCTTCGCTTCCGCGATCTCAGCATCGTGCCGGCGCCGGTTGAGCCACGGCAGCGTCATGGAAAGCTCTGCCGCATAAGTATTCCGGTACGTGCTGCCGCTGGGCATCAGCATGTAGCCGGCGGAGACGCTGTAATCGGGCGTGTACGCCTTCTCCGCCAGCCTGGTCCTGGTCTCGCCTTGTTGTACGGTGAGAGAGGCGGCCACAAGCTCCGGACGATTCTCCAGCGCGATTTTTTCCAGCTCCAGCAATGACGGCAGCCGCGCCGCCGCCGCCTGCTCGCCCACGGCTTCCACCGGCGCGCCCGGATCGCGTCCGATGAGCGTGTTCAGCGTGGCGCGGACCATGGCGCCGTCGGTCTCGAGCATCACCAGGTGGTCGACCAACCGGGTGAGCGCGACCTGCGCTTTGAGCACGTCCTGCTGCGGGACGCGGCCGACCGTGTACTTGATCCGCGCCGCTTCCACGCCTTGCCGCGCCAGCGCCACCTGCTCATCGTGGATACGCATCTCCTCGTTGTTTCGCAGGAGTGCGTAGAACGCCGTGCGCACGCGTGCCGTAACGTCGCGCTTGACGGCCTCGAGTCCCGCCTTGGCGATGGTGATGTCCTCGCCGGCAACCTCGGAGCGCAGAGCGCGCTTGCCCGGTCCGGGGAAGTTCTGGCCGATCATGAACATGTTCTGCGCCTGGTTGAGGTCGTAAGGCGACTTCAGCGGCACACCCCAGCCGCGATACATAAGCGAGGGATCATCCAGCGCGCCGGCCGCGGGCTGCCGCGCTTGGGCGACGGCCACACGGCGAGCGGCCAGCCTGATCTCCGGACTGTTGGCGAGCGCGGCAGATTGCGCCTGCTCCAGCGTTAGCCGGTCTGCGGCGGCAGCACGGCGCTGGTGCTGTGGCGCGGGCAGCATGTTTGCAGTGGAAGCAAATGGGTCGATCTGGGCCCACAATCCGAGCGACAAAGACAATATGAATGCGAGTATGCGTACGGTTCTCATCTTCTCTCCTCCAGGTCAAATCCGGGCCGGCGCGGACGCTCCGACGAATCGGCGGACACGAGCGCGCGTCTCAGGCACACAAATGCGCCTGAGCGTGAAAGAGAGAGACGATCAGATCCTGAGGACTGAGAGGGAACCGGGCGGGGATTCAGGCGGTGAGCCGCCGACGACGCCCAGGAAGCGGGCGGCCTGGGCAGCGACATCGTGTGCCGCAGACTGCGAAAATTGGGCGATAACCGGCAGGTTCAAACGGTCGGCAGCCGTACGGACCGCCAGGGAGTTCTGCGCCGGCGTGGCTGGCGACGAGCAGCAGGACTTGGCAGTGGGCAGCGGCATCGCTCCGCAATGGGAAATCGGCTGCGGCCGGCAGCACTTGTCCATGGAAACCGCCATCACCGGCCCGAGGCAGGCCATGGCCGGCGCGCCGAGCATGAAAAGCGCCAACGACAGAATCCCGGCTTTGCGGACCAGTGCCATGTTTGCGAAGAGTCTATGCCCACTTGCTGACGGCAGCAAGTGACTTCAGCACAGCTCGGTGTGACGAAAATCACACGAGGGTGCAAGACGGGGGGCAGTCATGGTAGTGGGTCAGTTTCCGAAAGGCCGACCACACGTGCGTTTGTACGCGACGACCTTCCGGCTGCAATGCCGATTGGTTGTGTAAAATCCTGTTATCGCCAACTATGGGCTGAGGAGCGCTGATCTCATTCGTAACTTGTGCATGGTTGGTTCGCTGTGCTGCAATCGGAGCACATCGCCAGTTCGAAGCATTTGCTGGCTCGCAAGAGAGAAGTCATCTCATGAAAATTCGTCGAGATGCAGTTTTCATTTCGAGTGTGTTGTTTACGATTGCACTTCTTTGGCTCGTGCCGCCATTTGTTCAGCATGTTTTGGACGGGCGCGCTGCCGTGCACGAAAACGATTTTGGCCTTCGCCTTTACTTTCGAGAGAGCGCGGCTCTCGGTATTGCTTCTCTGGCAATTCTCCTAATCGGACTGATCGTTACGTGGACAGGCTTTATCAGGAAGGTTCGCTGGGCATGGTTTGTCATGTTTGTAATTGTGTGGGGTTGGGCGCTTCCCAATCTGGTGTATCCGGATGTGGTGTACCCTGTCTCTCGTCACCTGCTATCCATCACGGACTTGCCAGCGATCTTCCTTGAGGGCCTACTTGGCCACGCAGGTCTTCCGCGAGATTTTGCACGAGGCTTTGTACAACTGACTGTGATCTTCGCGCTGATGGTGATTGCGTTGGTATTGCCAATCAGATCGTTCTTTTGGGGACGCGAGGTTGGAAGGCAACAACATTCGCCGACAGTAAACTGTCGATAAATCGCCATTTCACAAGTAATCCCACGCGCCGCGTAGCAGGTTCAACCGAAAACTGACCCACCGTCCCATTTATGTGTTACGTCCCGTGGCCGCCCACCGCGGCCAGCGAGACGCCAGCAGGATCCCCAGGAGCACCAGCACGGCGACTGCGGAGATCACGTTCCCCCACCGGCGGTCGGGCGTGGCGGCGAGCACAACTCGCACCCGGCTGATCCCGGTGGGCAGCGAGACCAGCATCTGGCCAGTCTGCTGGTTGGAAAGGGCACGCACCGGCTTGCCGTTTACCTCCACGCGCCATGCCGGATAGTTCAGCAAGCGCAAGGCGGCGGTCACCGGCTCGGGTGAGTTGACGACGAACTCCTTCCGCGCTGGTCCCCATTCGCGGACTTGTGGGCGCGTGCCGGTCCCTGCAACGGCGTCTTCCCCGCGTCGCAAGCCGACCAGCGGTGCGTGCTGGTCGAGGTCGTAATGATCTGACCCACGCGGGCCGTATTCGTCGACGCCAAAGTATCCCGCGCCGGTGCTGAAGTGCTCTTCATAGAAGTCGGCTGCGCCTCCAGAATCCCACCAGTTGCTGCGCGTCAGCAGAACGCCGGTGATCGCAAGCCCGGCCAGCGCCACGGCCCATGCCGCATGTCGCCGCGTGCCGCGCAGGCGTCCCAGAGCAGCCGCCAGACAGAGGGCAAAGGGCACATCGAGCACCAGCAGGCAGCGCCAGGGAAACTGCACATAGCGCAGCTCGGGCAGGTGCGCCCACAAAGGCGAGGCCGCGGGCAACATGAGGATTGTGGAAACTGCCACCAAGACCCACCACAGCCGCGGGTTCCCGCGCCGCCATCGACCGGCGACAATCATGGCCAGGAAGGTCGCAACCATCACCTCGACCGCAATCCACGAGACGATGAAGTTAAAGCGAGTGTGTTCGGCGTCCGCGGTGCGGGTGAACAGAAAATTTTCCGGAAACTTCAGTCCCTGCGATAGCGTTTCCGCGATGTTGACCCACGGCTGCTCCAACGCAGCCGGCACAATGTAGAAAGCAGCCAGGGCGAGTCCCAGCGCCAGCGCGCCTCCGCCATAGATCAGGGGCATCATGCTGCGTTCTCGCGCTGCAACCATGACCAGGATCAGCGCGATCATATAGGTCACGACCACGGCGGCGGGGGCGTTGCTCAGCCAGACTGCCGCAGCCACCAGCGCCAGCGGTACGAAGGCTCGCCTTGGCTCCGTCGCTGTCCGCATCGCAAACAGCACCGCCAGCGGGATCAGAGCGCTCGCCAGCAGCTCGGCGAAATCACTGCGCCAATACACCATCACCAGGTGATAGGGATTGAGGGCGAACAGCACGCCGGCAACCATGGCATCCCTTGGCGGCAACCATTCCTTGGCCAGCGCGAACATCGCAACGCCGGCGATGGTGAGCGCGAGCCAAATGAAAACGCCGGGAACCATCGCCCACGGCAGGACGAATGACAGCGCGGCGCCCAGCATCCACGAAGCCGGCGGATAGAAGATGAACCGCGGCTCTCCGAATCCCCAGTTGGCCAGCGCGGCCCAGCGCGGGTAGAGGACGCCCGCACGCCACTGGCCGGCCACGTCCATCCACGACGCCAGGTGGAACTCGAAGTCGTGCCCAGAAGCATTGCCCAGGAAGAAGAACGGGACCAGCACAGCGAGCGCCGCCGTGCCGGCGAGCACGGCCATGAGGAGGGTCGAGTCTCTGCCCGCCCGCGTGCGCTCGGCCTTGATCTCGCTCCCGGTTTCGCTGACCTGAGTGCCCATGCGACGCGACGAGCATACAGGATGCCCGCGCTGCGGAGCAGCGGTTCCCGCCAGCGCCGGATCTAGCGGCGGGTGCCTCCGGCTTTGTCCTCGGCTTCGTCCTCGTCTTGCGGGAAGGAGCGGAAGGTGACTTCGCGCTCTTTGGCGGCCGCCACCTGCTTGGCGTCCGTTGTGTACTGCCTGAGCGTACCCTTGATCACGTAATAGGCTTCGGCATTGCGGGTCGCGCCGGGGCCGCGCGAAACCGTGCCTTTGAACTCGAACCAGGTGCCATGGACTTTTCGGGTGCTGAAGCGGATGTCGTGGTCGTGGAGCTCGGCCTTCTCGAAGAAGTGATCGACGAAGGTGGCCTTCCCGGTGTCGCTGTAGCGGGAGATGAACCCGGTCAGCCGATTGCCTTCCTCCAGGCTGATCTGCACGAACTCCCCATCCTCAAGGAAGCTGTACATACCGGAATAGTCGTCGGCCGGCGCCGCCGTCTTCTGCGGCTGGGTCTGGCCCAAAGCCAGCGTGGCCGCCAGCAGTATCGCAACCGCCAATGCCTCCATGGTTTTATCCCTCGGAACCCCGCCCACAATATTGGCACAAAGCGGCGGCTGCGATTCCCGTAATTTTCCCTTATTTGCTGCTTTATAATTGCGACCACCCCCACTCGTCTTTCGTATGGCCTCAAGTGAAGCGCAACTCGGCGGTCCTTCCTGGTCTCCGCGCGTGCCCGGTTTCCTGGTGGAACTGGACCCGTGGCACCGGGTCTTCCGGAGGAATCTGCGGGACCTGTTGCTCCGGCGGCGTCCGCGGCCGCTGCGGCTGACCTCCGCGCCCGCTGCCTTCTGGCCGGACGTGTTCGTTGCGGCTCCGATTCCCTGGTCCCGGCTGCGCCAGTCGTTCCTGTATCACGCCTTCGTCATCACCGCGCTGTGGGGATTCTCGCAGACGTATCCGCTGAGGCCGCGCGTCGAGATCGAGCCCGTCACCCGCCACACCACGCTGACTTACTACCAGGTTTCAGAATACCTGCCGCCGGTCTTCACCGCCAGTCGGCCGGCCAAAGTGGCGCTACGCGGCGAGCCGGCGTATTCCAAGCAGCCCATCATTTCGCTCCCGGCGGACCCGGACAACTCTCGCCAGACCATCGTCAACCCTGCCGCTCCCAAGCTGATTCCGCACTCGGTCAAGCTGCCGAACCTGGTGGTGGCGACGCCGGCGCCGCAGCCTCCGGTCGCGGGCGCTCCGCGTTCCCCTTCGCAATTGACTGTGCCCTGGCTGGCCGCGGCTCCAGTCCCGCCGCCCGAGGAGAACACATCCCGCCGCCTCTCGGATCTGAACCTGCAGGGCCATGCGCCGTCGGTGGTGGAACCGCCTCCGGACCTGGCGTCGGTCGAGCGCAAGCTGGGCGACATCAATGTGGCTCACGCCGAGCCCCAGGTCGAAGCGCCGAAGTTGCCGGTCCCCGAACAGCGCGCTTCCGCAGGAGGAGGCCAGGGAGCACAGGCTGTCCCACCGCCGCCCCCGGCCAGCGTGGGAGGTTCAGGACTGCAATCGGCGGGGCAATTGATCGCGCTGGGCCTCGACCCGGCGCCGGTCGCGGGTCCGATCGAAGTTCCCGCGGGCAACCGTCGCGGAATATTCGCGGCTACGCCTGAAGGCAAGCCCGGCGCCCCGGGATTACCCGAGATCGCCGCCAGCGGTACCGGCCCAGGCGGCACGGCCAAAGGCGGCACTGGCGGACCGGGCAACGGAAGCTCCGGCAATCCGGCGGGCATCTACGTGGGCGCAGGACCGGCCGGCAGCACGCCGGCGGCGGTCGCGGGAAAGACGCCAGCCAGCACCTTTGCCGACGCGCGAAGAAACGTCATCATCGCTGCCGCCCGCCCGGCGCCCGATATTCCCCACCAGACGCCTGGCTCCAGTTTGACGCGCACGCCCGCGCCCGGCACGGTCGAGCAGGAAGTATTCGGACCTCGCAAGTACTACTCGATGATCCTCAATACGCCCAACCTGACTTCCGTGGGGGGCAGTTGGATCGTCCGCTTCGCCGCCCTGAAGCAGATCTCCGACCAGAGTGAACTCACCGCGCCGGTGGTAGTACACAAGGTGGACCCCGCGTATCCCACGTCGCTGATGCTGGCCCACGTGGAAGGCACGGTGACGCTCTACGCCATCATTCGCGCCGACGGGACCGTGGATGGCGTGAAGGTCCTGCGCGGGGTGGACGACACGCTGGACGAAAACGCGCGCATCGCTCTGTCGCACTGGCAGTTCCGGCCGGCCACGCGGCATGGCGTGGCCGTAGACCTGGAGGCGTTGATTCAGATCCCCTTCGCCGCCCGCAAACAGCCCTTCTGAGTCCACCTTCGGTGCTGCTGTTAGGGGGCGCGAGGCTGTATTCTTGGCAGCACTGTCTGGGCTACTGTCATCCTGAGCGCGCCGCTGTCGCGCGCGAAGGATCTTGAGGATGCCGAGGGGACGTCGCCGTCAATGTGGCTGGAAAAAGGTTATTTCGTTTACATCCTGAGCAGTCAGCGCCGCGTGCTCTACGTGGGCGTGACTAACAATCTGCAACTGCGGGTCTGGCAACACAAAACCGGAGCCCTGGAAGGATTCACCAGCAGATACAAGGTAACGCAGCTCGTATATTACGAAGGCTTCGACAATGTTCGTAATGCCATTCATCGCGAGAAAGAAATTAAGGGCTGGCTCAGGCAAAAGAAGATTGAACTCATTGAAAGCGTAAATCCCAAGTGGAAGGACTTGAGCGCCGGATGGTACAACCGGCAATCGGACGAAAAGCTCCGGAAGCTGTTCGCCTCAGGAAACCGCATGGGCCCAAAGGGCACCGTCTAGATTCTTCGCTTCGCTCAGAATGACATTCGTGGCGCACAGGGGATCGCTGCAATCATCCTGTGAGCCTGTCATCCTGAGCCACGCGAGGGAGCGTCGCGACCGAGCGCGCGCGAAGGAACTAGAGCGTACCCTTGCTGCCCATACGGTCGCGTGAGGCGAGCATCCTGCGGGGCGTCTCGTTCGACCGGCGGTTCAGTCGCGCCTGCCGGGCGCCCTCCTCGAGCGCCTCGCTGTGTCCAGACCCCGCCGCTCTTTCGAGGCGCTATTGCAGTGAGCTAATACCACACACAAATAGTTAACAAAATACTTGACAACGCCTCGCCCTAGGCCTGCTGAACACGGACGACCACGATCCTGACGCGAAACCGCCCGTCAGCCGCACTCCCGAGGATTATTATGCAGCCGCGGGCCGAAAGCGGGCCGCCGCGGTATTGCCGGAGCAGGCGCCCAGCCAGCAGAATGTGAAGCAGTCGCGGGTCACATAGGGCAAGGCTGGAGGCAAGTGAAGGGGCACGGCTTCAGCCGTGCCGATGTCCGCCGCGATTGAATTGGCCTTTAGGCCCTGAGGACACATCCCTCAGCGGCTACAGCCAGATTCTCTAGTGGCGCTTTCGGCACGCCTGAAAGGCGTGCCCCTTCACAAAAGCGGACACCTAATTATGGAAGTCCTCTATCGCGCCAGCACCGGCGTGGCTGCCGGCGTCTTCGCCTTTTCCAGGCGCTCGTAGACCTCGGCGCTGGTGCAGGCTTCGTAGTAGCGGAGGTCGGTCCAGCGTTTGAAAGCGAAGGTTCGGGGATCGACGTGGGCGACGCGGCCCTCGCGCACTACCAGCTTCTGGAAACCGCCCGAGGGCAGCGGCACCACGCCGCTGTAGAGCCGTATCGGCTCGCGGCCCCAGAGCATCGGCAGTTGCAGGTTGTCGGTGCGCAAGGAGATCTCCTGGCGCAGTTTCTGGAACGCGGCTTCGTCCAGGTGCACGCCCCCAATGTTGTAACGCACCAGGGATTCCTCGGGATCAGCGCCGTTGCCCGCGCTCTCCGCGCTCTGGAAGGCGAACACATTGAAGTGCGTGGGATTTTTGGCCAGACAGCGGCGCGCCGCCCGGCTGCACGACGACAAGCGGTCGCTCTCGTTGAGCGCGGGCGAGATCATCACCCGGGTGGCGCCGTCCATCAGGTAGAGCGGCGCCGAGTCCTGGTAGGCGATGCCGATGCCCAGCTCCAGCGTGGGCAGCCCGGCCTGGCGCGACTTCTCGTTGTAGGCGCGCACCACGCCGAGGATCTCGCGTGCCAGCACGCAGCAGCGCGCCACCGCGAATTGCGCTTCACCCTGGCGCTCGAACAGGGCCATGATCACGGCGTCGCCCTCGATGAACACTTTTTCCGCCCCGAACAGCGGCAGCAGCCGGTTCACCGGCTCGTAGAAGTTCAGGCTGAAGTAGGAAGCCGGGTTGAGCCCGCGTTCATACAGGGTGCGGGTGACGTGGCTGGAATCGCGCAGGTCAGCCTTGAGCACCACGTGGTCGAGCACCCTCTCTTCCGCCGGCTTCTGCTCGTCGGGAAGCATGAACTCATACAGGGTGTTGTTGATGGCCGACAATTCCCGGACCTTGGGGTTGATGATGACGTTGACCCGGTCCATGGCCGCGGTGAGCGCCTCCAGCTTGCGCACGTCGCGGTGGTAGCGGATGAAGTCCATCAGGAACCGCCCGGCGACCTTCGCTCGCTCCTCGCCGCGGCAGCCCAGGACCCGCTTGTTGGCGTCGTGCATGGCTTCCACCGAGAGCTTGCCGTGCTCCTCCAGCAGCTCTTCCACCCGCAGGCGCTCCGCGCGCTGGATGAGCGCATTCTTCAACTGCTGCGCATTGATGGGCGGCGAGTACTCAGGAAGGATAGGCACCACTTCGTAAGCGGCGATGACGTGCTGCATCATGCCGTGCTGCTCGAGCATCTCCAGCCAGGCGGTCAGGATGGCTTTCTGCGCGCGGCTTTTGGGGTCGGCATCGCCGGGCGTGCCGCCGGCCACCAGTTCCTGCGCATTCTCCGGAACGCTGAGCACGGCGCGGATGTCCCGCTCCTCACGCACGTCGCCCAGTTCCAGCGATTTCAGGAACAGGCGGGCGATCTCCAGGATGGCGAAGAAACGGTCGGGGTCACGCTCGTAGTTGCCGAGCATCACGTAGTGCTCGGCGTTGAGGTAATCGTCACGGCCTTCTTCGGTGAACAGCAGCCGGTTCAGGAAAATCTCGTATACCCCCGCTTCCTCGTCGCCGAAGAGCGAGCGCCGCATGCGCGCCAGGGTCTCCTTCTCGAGCTCGCGCTGGGTGCGGAACAACTCCTCGCCCACCTTGCGCAGCACCATCTTCTTGCCTACCTGGAAGCGGGCAAAGCGTTCCTGCAACACATGGGTGCGGGCCGGCAGGGAGTGCTTGGAGTCCTCGTTCACCCGGGCGCGCACGCGATCCAGCACCTGGTTGAACTGTCCCAGCAGCTCGGATTTGAGGAACTTCAGCACCGCTACGTGGGCCAGCAGGTCGAGGGTGAGGTTCCCCTCGCTTTTGGCGCAGCTCAGGGCAACGGTGTAGAGCTCGGCGAGCGTCCGCCGGAAGTCGCCCGGCTCCGCGCCGTTGGTGGGCTTGCGGACCACCGGCCTCACATCCCAGGGCGGACGGGATGACGCCGCCGCCTCCTCGGCGACAAGCTCCTGCACGTCTCCGTACTGCACGATCAGGCGCCCGAGATGCTGCCGGGCCAACTGCATGAACTTGGGGCTGAGGAAGACATCATGGCGCACGTTGTCGACGCCCGGCACCAGTCCTTCCAGCGACACGGAAGGCGCGTACTTCGCCAGCTTGAAGTAGCCGGCGTGTTCTGCCAGGTCGCGCCGTTGTAGGAACTTGAACCGCGCCATAGGTGATGAGCTACTGCCCCTACCTCTTTCCCGCACCCCATTACGCCAAAACCGGGCGCGATGGGGACCCCGGTGGGACGGTTGTCACCACCAAAGTGCTACCGGGAGGCGTGGAACCGCACGAGCGTGTGCCCCGGACAGGCTCATCCCACGCCGCGCTGGTCCCGTTATTCGGCAGCGTAACATGACGCTGGAGTGGGCCAAAGTTACCTAAGTTTACTGGGCTGGAGGTTCGTCTAACGCGCACCGGCCGTGGCTTCGCTCCTCTTGCGCGCAGCCTCGAACTCATCGCCGGCCCGCCATTCGGGCAACTCCGGCAGGCTGGCGGCTTTCCATCCCAGCACGAACCCGAAGCGCGCCATCACCGCGTCGCCGCTGAAGTCCATCTCCGGACGGTACTCGTCGCTGGGCTGGTGATAGCGCTTCTGCTCGTAATCCAGGTTCTGCCGCGCGCCCCACTCCGTGTTATGGCCCTTGAATTTCTCCCCTTCCTTGATGCTGAACGAGGGGATGCCCACGCGGGCCAGGCTGAAGTGGTCGGAGCGGTAGTAGTGGCCGGATTCGGGGTGGGGATCGGGACGGATCTGCAGCTCGAACTGCCGCGCCGTGGCTTCCACGATGGGATACAGGCTGGTGCGCTCGGCGCCGGGGACCTGCACTTCTTCGGCAGTCCCAAGCGCGAGCAGGTCATCGTAGTTCAAATCCAGGGCGATCTTGCCGGCCGGGATGGGAGGATGCTGGCCGAGGTACTCCGAGCCACGCAGCCCTTGCTCCTCGGCGGTCACGGCGGCGAACAGGATGGAGCGCTTCGGCCTTTGCGCCGCCGACGCGTACGCCCGCGCCAGTTCCAGCAGGATGCCGCACCCAGTACCGTTGTCCATGGCTCCGTTGTAGATGTTGTCGCCGGGCATGTCCGGACGGATGCCCAGGTGGTCGTAGTGAGCGGTGTAAAGCACGGCTTCGTTCTTCAGCCGGGGATCGGAACCGGGCAGCATGGCGACCACATTGCTCGAGGTGAACGACCGCACTTTGCTGACCATGTGTGCTTTGAGCGTCAGCGGCAGCGGGACAGGCCGGAAGTCACGTGAGTTGGCGCGAACCAGCCACTGATCGAGATCCTGGCCGGACGCCTGGGCGATCTTGCGCGCCGTCCCAAACGAGACCCAGCCCGCCGCTTTCAATTTCGGGCCTTCCGCCTTCAAATTGGAATTCTCACCCGACCACGAATTGCGCACCACTTCCCAGCCGTAGCTGGCCATGTCGGTCTTGTGAATGAGGATGGCGGCCACGGCGCCGCGCCGCAGCGCCTCTTCGTACTTGTAGGTCCAACGGCCGTAGTAGGTCAGGGCCTTGCCGGCAAAGAAAGCAGGATCGTCGGAGAGCGGCTCGTTTACCAGCATCAGCAGCACCTTGCCGTGCAGGTCCACGCCCTTGTAGTCGTCCCATTTGTATTCCGGGGCCTCGATGCCGTAGCCGACAAAGACGATAGGGGCGTCGATGTCGCTCGCCGTCTGCTGCGATTCGTCGGTCGCAACGTAGTCCTCGAGAAGCCGCGGGGCGATGGCGTCGCCGCGCTCGGGCACGATGGCGAAGCTGGTCTCGGGCTGGGTGCTGACCCCGACCAGCGGCACCGGCTGCAGATACCCACCGCCGTTACCGGCAGGCTTCAGGCCATCCAGCGCGAATTGGGTGGCGATGTACGCGGCGGCCAGGTCGCCTCCGCGCTGGCCCGTGCCCCGGCCTTCCAGCAGATCGTCGGCGAGGAACTTGACGTGGGCCCGTATGCGTTCCGCATCGATGGTCTTCATCGCCGCCAGAGCCTCCGCAGGCACAGCGTTGGCATTGGGAGCGGCTTGGGTGTGCTTACGCTTGGTTGTCTTGCCGGCGGCGCCGGCGGGGACAGCAATCGCTAGAACGATGGTTATCAGCAGAAGTCTGCGCATCGCGATTAGGTCTCTCGAATTCCAAGGGTCGAAACGCAATAATTCTACGTCATTGGGAGTGGGCACACCGCACAACGTGGACGGCGATGATGTCAGGAACGACGCCGGTCAGTGTCTCCCGCTCAGGGACCTAAAAGTCCTGCGCAATGGTCCGGCGGGGAGTTGTGCTCCATCATAAAATGTCATAATATGAAGTCATGGCCATGACGTCCTTGAACATCTCGCTGCCTGCAGCGCTTAAGCAGTATGTGGAAGGGCAGGTCGCTTCCGGCGATTGGGGCACCCCCAGTGAGTATGTCCGCGAGCTGATTCGCCAGGACAAGGAGCGCCGCCTCGGCAACCTCGAGCAGGAACTGATAGCAGCCGCCAAGGGGGCCAAGATCGAACTTCGGGTGGCCGAAATCCGCCAGAAGGGTCTGGTTACTGTGCTACGCGAACGGTCCCGGCGGCGGTGAAACGACCGCGCGTCGTCCTGGGCGTTTTAGCGGTTGCGGATATCCTGGAGCAAGCCGACTGGTACAACGAGCAATCGGGCTCCAGGCTGGCGAGGCGCTGGGAGAATGCTATAACTTCCACCGTGCTGAGAATCGCAGAGAATCCCCGTGCTGGAGCACCTTGCAAGTTTTCCGCGGAAGAACTCCGCGATGTCCGGCGCGTGCCGGTCGCCGGATTCCCAAGACATTTGGTCTTTTATCAGTTCCGGGGAAACGAGATCTTCGTTCTGCGAGTCATACATGGCGCTCGCGATCTGGAAAGCCTGTTCTAAGCGGCCTACCTTGCAGCATCCAGACTCGTGATCCGCGACGCGGATCAGTTCAGCGAGCTTCAACCCGCCTTGGAAGCCGGAACGTCCTCTCCCTTGCGGAACAGCGGCTGGACGGGCCCACCGCTGGCGCGGGCGACCTCGGCGTTCAGCCTTTCCATGTCCCGCTTGTCCCAGCCGACGATGGAGAGCTTCACCTCGCCCGCGGCGATAAAGAACATCGAGGGCACGTTGGTGATGTCATAGGCGTTCGACGCCGGATAGTGGTCCACCGGATCGAGCAGCAACGGAAAGGTGATGCCGTACTCGTGCGCGAACTCTTCGGTGTAGTTCTGCTCGTCTTGTGAGACCCCGACGATGGTGACCGCGCTCCCCGGGTATGCCTTGTAGATCCGCTCCAGGTAAGGGAGGGTGAACTGGCACACCGGGCAACTGATCTTGAAGAACGCCGCCAGCACCGGCCCGCGCTTGAGCGCCTCCTGCAGCGCGAACTTCGTCCCGGTGGTGCTGGGCAGATTGATTTCCGGCGCAGCGGTCCCTACGGTCAGAGCAGGCATCCTCACCCCCGCTTCTTAGATGAGCTTTGCCCGGCGCAGGATTTTCTGTGTGAGCCCCGTCAAAGGCAGCCGTTCTACTTCGGCAAGCTTCACCCAACGTCCCCGAGACCCGTTAGCCGTCCTCGCCTGGTAAACGCTCACCTGATAGTCGGTGCTGGTGATGGCGTGCCTTAACCGCAGTGCCGGGGTTCCCGCTCCAGGCCGTGTTTGCGGCAGCTCCCACATCCCCGGCATCAGGGACTTGTGGTCTTCCCTCTGGACCAGGAAGACAGTTTGGTTGCGAATGGCCAAGCGGTACGCAATCGGTTTCTTTCGCCGTTGCGATGATTCCCGCGATGCGCCCGGGCCGCGGGTTCGGCACCAGGCAAAGACCGGGCACTGGACGCACAGCGGCGCTTTGGGCAGGCAGACGGTCGCGCCCAACTCCATCATTGCCTGGTTGAAGTCGCCTGGCCGGCCGGGGCTCAGCAGTTCGCCAGCGGCGCGCCATGCCTCGCGTTCTCGGACTCGGAACAGCCGGCCGAGCACGCGCTCGACGTTGCCGTCCACCACCGCACAAGGCTGATCGAAGGCGATGCTGGCGATAGCCGCCGCAGTGTAGCGGCCGATCCCGGGAAGCGCCGCCAGTTCCTCCGCGGTTCGGGGAAATCTGAGGCCGTATTCGACGAGCTGCCGGGCAGCGGCGTGCAACGCACGCGCGCGCCGGTAGTATCCCAGGCCGCTCCAGGCTGCGAGCACTTCGGGCAACTTCGCCGCCGCCAGCAATTCCACGCTGGGAAAGCGCCGCAGAAAGTCAGCGTAACGATCGCGCACCACAGCCACCCGCGTTTGCTGCAGCATGATTTCAGAGATCCATACGTGGTAAGGATCGCGGTCGGCCCGCCAGGGAAGCTCGCGCCGAGTCTCGTCGAACCAGCGGAGAAGCCGTTGCCGGAACCTGCCCCGTTGGCCCGGCGCCGGCAATAGTTGCGGTGACTTGGTGGCGATGGCGCGCATTGCAGCGGAGGCCGGACCGCTAGTGGGGACCGCTCGCCAGCGTCTCACTGTGCGCGATCGCTATCCAACTCTTGGTCACCTGCTGCCACACCGTCATCATGCGGATGGGCTCGGCGGGCAGCGGCTGGCCCTTGTACGTCCCCGTGACCCGCGCCGTATAGGTGACAACCATGTCGGCGCCGTTCGTGGTGGTGCTGAAGTCGCCGAGCGTGTAATCGGCGAGCGCTAGCGACTTGAGGTAATCCATGGTGGCGGCGCGGTCGCGGGTCGCGCTGGGGTAGAGCGAGACAAAGGCCGGCGCCAGGTGGCTCTCGACTTCCGCCCAGTGCTGGGCTTTGACGTCGCGCCACATCAGCCGCTCGAAATGCTCCCCGCCGGTGGCGCTCGACCAGGAATTGGCCGGCTTTTCTTTCCACATGGTACAGGCGGAACAAGCGGCCAGAGCCGCCGCCAATGCACAGAGCCACAGCGTGCGAGCCTTCGTCATCGCAGGCATTCTACAACCTGTCCGCGCAAAGCGTGAGGCCGCCGCTAATGATTGTCGGTTTGCGGCGGCGGATGGCTTTCGGCGGGAGGACACGGCGGCGCGGCGGTCGGCCCCATCACCATCTCTTCGATCTTGGCGACGCGCGGGCTCTCTTCCAGCCTCTGGATGCGCTTGGGCTCATGCTTTCTGAACTTGTGCATGATGTCGGGCCAGAACTCGCGCAACAGGTTCATCTCTGCCGCGCTCAGAAAGCCGCCTCCGGCGCGCACCGCCGTGTCGCCCCAGCCCCGATCTTCGCGCGGATAGTAGGCGTTGGCCATCCCGGCAGCCGCAAAAACGCTCAGGATCAGCGACAGGTTCGCCTGCTTGTTGCCGCTGTCGTCGTGGGTCACCAGCACACGGCTCAGCGCATATCCGATGCGCGGCTTGGTGTGCAGGCTGGTGGAGCGCAGATATCGCGGGTCCTCATGCAGCAGGACGGGAAACAGAAAACGCCCGAAGAAGGCGCCCGACTCGCTGTCCGCCAGCGACGCGCCGTACCGCTTGCCGTAGCCTTCCATACCGCCGCCGTAGGAGTACCAGGCGCCCGCCGCCTGCGCCAGCCCGGCATCAAACGCCGCGCCCGCGAAGGTGTAGGGGGAATACGTATATTGCACGAAGACGTTGAACTTCTCGCGCTTGCTGAGTGGCTGGGACGGACGCGAAGGCGGAAGACCGCTCTCCTCCGGCTTCGCCGGTTGGACCGCCGGTGGAGCGGTTGCCGCCGCCTGTTGCTGTGGCAGCAGGCATGGGTTGGCGTCTGCCGGCTGCGTTTGCGTCCAGCCGGCCAGCGCGCAGAGCACCATCAACAGCCCACCTCGCGAGATTCCGCGAACCCCCATCCAGTAAACCTTATACGACGGGAACAAGATCAGGAACCATGATATTAGAAGCCGCCGTTGGCGCCAGGTTTGCATGCCTGCGTGGAACGGGTTAGCTCTGAAGGTCCCCCCGCGTTGACCCGCGCGCTGCCGGGGGGGGATAATCGCAGCGCCTGGCGTTCCCGTCTATCCCGAGGTGAATCAACATGAAGCGAAATCCCAGCAACCGCGCCTCCAACCTGGAGGAAACCGGGCGCAGAATCGGCCGCCAACTGGGCGAGGCCGAGCGCCGCTTCCAGAAGGAATTGCAGCAGGTGATCGACTACCTCGACAAGGAGATTGTGCCCACGGTGCGCAACGAGTCCTCGCGCGGTTTGCGGACCGCAGCCGACAAACTGAGCAAGCTCGCCGATCTCATGGACCAGCAGCGGCGGCAGAAGCCCTGACCTGGCGCCGGCAATTCGCGGTCCTGCTGGGCCTGCTGCTGCTGGCCGGGTGCGGCGAGAACAAGCCGGTGAGCGCCCGTATGCCGGCGCCGCCGCCACCAATCACCACCGTGCCCGCGCCCGCCCGCACCGAACCGGCTTCGATCACCCTTCCCCCCGGCGCCGTCCCCCTGTTCACGGAGACGGGCACGGCGAGTTGGTACGGGCCGCCGTACCACAACCGGCAGTCGTCCAATGGTGAGATTTACGACATGAACGCCATGACGGCGGCGCACCGCACGCTGCCCTTGAACTCGGTGGTCCGCGTCACCAACCTGCGCTCCGGCGCCTCAACGCTGGTGCGCATCACCGACCGCGGTCCTTTCGTGGAAGGGCGCGTCATCGATCTTTCGTTGGCGGCCGCCAAAGCTATCGACGTGTGGCGTCCGGGCACGGCAGCGGTGCAGCTCGAAGTCATGGACACGCCGGCCCCGCTGGAGAGCGGCGGGCGTTGGTGCGTGCAGATCGGCGCCTTCCACGAGCGGCGCACGGCGGAAGACTTGCGCGAGCGCCTTTCCCGCCGCTTCCAGACCGCGAAAGTACTGGATTTCTCCAGCCCCATCGGCGACTGGTGGGTGCGAGTGCGAGTGTTGAACGATGAGCGCGCCCGTGCCGAAGAGATCACGCGCGCCACCCATCCTGACGAGGGTTCCGCCTTCCTGGTGAGACTGGATTAGTACTCGGTACTCGGTACTCGGTACTCGCAGTTATCCCGGTGGCCAGCGCAGCACGCGTCCTCCCAGCAGATGCAGGTGGAGGTGGAAGACCGACTGGCCGGACTTCGGCCCCACGTTGAAGCAAGTGCGGTAACCATCTTCGATCTGCCGTTCGCGCGCGATCTGCGCCGCGACCAGGTGGCAATAGCCGATGATCTCGGCGTCTTCCGGCGCGGCGTGCTTCATGTCAACGATGTGCTTCTTGGGGATGATAAGGACGTGGGTCGGCGCCTGCGGCCGTAGGTCCTCGAACACGTACACGCGGTCGTCTTCGTAGACCTTTTTCGACGGTGATTCGCCCCGGATGATGCGGCAGAATAAGCAGCCGAGCATGGGCTGAGATACTACAGCATCGGGACTACGCTCACGCTTCCGGCTGGCCCTGGGCCTCTTCCGGATGCTCCTGCTCGGCGCCGTGGCGGCGCAATATCTGCGGCAGGTTCTGGGAAAACGCCGAACGCGGCATGACGGCGTCGCACCCAATTTCCAGCGCCTTCACTTTCAACTCACCCTGCAGGTGCGAGACGAAGCCCACGATGGAAGTCCCCTTCTTCAACTTCGCCTTCAGCTTGGGGATGGTGGTCAGCGGTTTGGCGCCGGTGTTGTTGAGGTCGAAGATGATCAGCGAAGGCTGCTCCTCGCTGGCTTCGATGCGCTCCAGCGCTTCCTTCTCGGTCTTGACGAACTCCACCTTCACGTTGAGCTTGCGCGCCGTCTCCTGGACCTTGGTGCGGAAGAAGAGGTCGTCGATGAAGGCGAAGATGCGGGTGCCGGCATCCTCGCGCACCGGCAACGGCTCGACTTCGGCATGCTGGAAGAATCCGGTGCTGCCGCTGGTCATCGGTCCGGGACGGAAGCGGTTGCTGCTGCCGCCGCCCGGTCCGTTGCCTCCGCCCTGCTGGTTGTTGCGATAGCTGTGGTCCATGGGACCAACGAAGGCTGCGCCCCGCCCGCGGCTCCGCCCGGGGCGGCTGCCGGGCTGTGCCGGATTTGCTCCGGTGCCGTGCTTGCGCCGGCGGCGGCGTCCTCCCCCTCGGGGAAAGTTTGGCTTGTTCATGTTCCTCGTGCGGCCGCAGTGCGCGGCCTGCTAACTGCCTTCCTGGTTTCAGTCCACGCTGAGATGTGCACTCGCCCGGATGGCGCAACTGCAGCGTGTTGGGAGAACCCGATGCGGATCACGCTCCCTCACGCCCCTGGCGTGATGGGAAGCCCCGTTTTTCAGGGGCAATCAAAAACCACTCTCGCTCGTTCAGCGCTCTGGAACTTCTGCGCGGATTGCCAGCACGGGAAGGTGTGGCCGTTTGGAAGACAGCCACGATGCTACCACGTTACCGCGCCCGTGCAAATGTAAAACGGAACCCTATTTCCACATCCGGTTGCGGAAGGCGGTAGCGAGAGAAACCCCTCACCCACAGATGAATCGACCGGGGAAAAGATGTCAAGAAATTTAGCAGAAAAAAGGGCGTCGCCAGGACGCCCACAAGGGAACTTTCACCTTGATTCGTCGAGCCGGGTTAGGCTCACTGCGGCCTGCCTCCGGAACCCTCCCCCCTACTTCAAAAGTGCTCCGTTACAGGGCGCACCGTTCATGGAGCAACTCGTGAGCCACATTGCCTCGCTTGATTACATTGCGGTTACGTTTGGCCGATGTCGGCCGTCTACATCTTTCTATAACTGCCTCCGCTTCCGCCTATGAGATTTTGTAGCCGGAAGCCGGCAAGTCGTTTGGCATCCCCGCCGCACTTCTGATATAGAAACCGGGTGCCTGACTCGCCGCACAAAGCCGTGGTGCAGGAAGCGTTCACGCGGCAAGCCGATGTGTATGCGGTCACGCCGACGGTGGCGGACCCCTCCCGCATCGCGCGGCTGGTCGAAGCCGTCGATCCCACGCCCGAATCGCGCGTGCTCGAAGTCGCTTGCGGTCCCGGGTTCCTGGCGCTGGCTTTTGCCAAGCGCTGCCGCGAGGCCGTCGGGCTCGACCTTACCGACGCTCCGCTCGCCATCGCCGAAAAGAATCGGCAGGACCGCGGACTCGCAAACGTTCGCTTCCAGCGCGGCGATGCCGACCGTCTGCCCTTCGCCGAGGGCGAGTTCGACGTGGTCGTCTGCCGCTTCGCTTTCCACCACTTCGAGGAGCCGGGACGCGTGCTGCGCGAGATGGCGCGCGTCTGCCGCCCGCAGGGCAAGGTCGCCGTCGAAGACCTGGTGTCGAGCGAGCACCGCGCGCGCGGCGACTATCAGAACCAGTTCGAGCGTCTGCGCGATCCTTCGCATACCCGCGCGCTTGCGCCGTCCGAGCTGATCGCGCTATTCACCGCTGCCGGACTCGAACTCGAGCGGCTCTACTCCGGCGAGCTGGTGCAGAATCTGGAGCGCTGGCTCGCGAATAGCCAGACGCCGCCTGACCGCGCCGCCGAGGTCCGCGCCATGATCGAGCGCGATGGCCGCGAAGACCTGAGCGGCACGCGTCCTTATCTCCAGGACGGCCAATGGTTCTTCCGCCAGCCGACGCTGGCAGTTGTGGCCCGGCGACTTGCCGGGTCCCGCTAACTGATACCCCCTCCCCTACCCTCTAGCAGAATCAATAACTTACGGCGGCAATAATATACTTGACTAACCGCTTCTAGTGGAATCAATGTGTTACCAATGGGGGGTGGAAACTACGCTCGCAGAGCTACCGCACACCATCCGGCTACAATATCAACCGTGGGACGAAGAGGGAGTGTGCGTGGAATTTAGGCTGCTCTACAGGGGCAAACTGCCAGCGCAAAGCTCGGGCGGAGGCGGCGGGCATATTCTTGAAAAGCATCTCATTCGGAAGCAAATCCACGTTCAGCTCCGCGAATTGTGGAAGCGGCATCCGTTCTTTTCCAATTACTTCGGTGTGGTTCCAGGCGTGAGCAAACGTCTACACATCGACCAGAATGCCGCAGATGATGAGCCGACAACTCGACTTGATCTTCTTGCCCATGACTTTACAAAGTTCGGCTATCGTTTCGTCCCGCTGGTCTGCAATCGTTGGGGCATCGGGTGTTCGTTGGATATTCTCTTTCTTCGCAGAGACGATCCCGGTCAACTGATTCAGGGCGGCGGTGACATCGACAATCGGATTAAGGTTCTTTGGGACGGTCTGAGGATTCCCCAATACAACCGCGAGGTTGAAAAGTTTCGGCCAGAAGCAGGGGAGGATCCGTTCTTTTGTTTGATGGAAGATGACAGGCTAATTACTGAGGTCAGAGTTGTCACAGATCGCCTCGTCCTGCCTATGGAGCAAGACGAGCAGGTTCACGATGTGCATCTGGTTATACACGTCAAAACAAAAATCCTTGACCCGCAAGCGGCTCCCTCGGTTTTTGGTCACTGACGGATTAGAATCAATGGCAGGAAGACTCCCGGCAAAGAGCGTGCCATCCATGAAACGCTGGCTGATTGGACTGTTGCTGCTGACTTCGGTATCAGGCTTCGCTGGGCACAAGCGCGACTGGCAGACGGGCCGAATCGTCAGTTATGAAGTGGGGAGCTTCCAGCACCTCGAAGAGGACGGCACGTACACCCATCCCGTATGTTCAATGACCCTCAACGTTGGCGAATACACCTACTTCGCCTCGCGCAGGCTGTCTGCGTTTCGCTGGTCGCACTGCCCTACGTTGACTGAAAACGCCGAAGCCAAGTACGTAATCGACAAGGACTCGCTAATTGTCCTGGACGACGTCGGCAAGGAATTCCAGATGCGCATCACAAAGCGGCGCAAGAACTGATGCCGTCTGAGCCCAAGACGTCGCCCGAGCATGCCGCCTTTACCGAGGCTCTCCGCAAGGTTTTGCGGGTCACCCCTGCCGAGTTGAAAGGGCGCATGGAACGCTCCAAGCGGGCGAGGGCAGACAGGCGTGATCGTGATTCGCTTGGCGACTCTTATCCGAGGCATTTTCTCAGGCGGCGCGGAGCGGCTGTCTATCGTGGCGAGAAGTGGTACCCTCTGGTGCATGACCATATCGAAGTGGCGGTGCAGTGGTTGTGCCAAAACATGGGAGATTCTCTGCGAGCAGCCGCCGCTGCAAGGAGTATCTGCGCTCGCGCTTGGAAATTACGATTTCCGGTGTCCCAACGGATGCCGGAGCTACAGTGATGACTGCCCGAAGGAGTTTGACGAAACGACTATCCCCCAAGGACTGTCGTTTAGACCATTGAAATACAGGGAAGAAGGCCACGCTGAATGGCACGGGATTTCCTGATTTATTCCCACAGCCGGCAGGCGGGTGATACTGGTAGATCGCAGCCTGGAGAGGTATCCATGTCCGAGGGGTACGTCGTTGCCGGGTTCTTTAGAAATCGTCCCCATCCCTCGTCGAAGTCGGGACGTCAGTCGTACGGCCACCATACTTTCTCCTGATATCTCTAATTCTAGTCTGCGATTCAGCGAGCCTCTTGTGCTGCACGTCCGGCATTGTTTGGTCGTCCTTGCCGCCTATGGCTGTAGGTTCAGAACTGTGAGTCTGGCTCAGCCGCTGTGTTACTTGGTCCAATCGTGCGAGCGCCTTAGTTTTCATCTCTTCATTTTCGCAAGTCAGCAACCAGTTTCCCGGTTCCAGATAACCTCCTGCATCGGGGCCCGCAAATTCGTCCGGTTCGCCGGTAGTGCCCGGTGGATAGGCCGGAGCGTCAATTTCTGATCGGGGAACCAGCCTCAGCCTGTGGATGTCGAGCTGCAGCCGGCCCTCATATACGACAACCGTTGCGCAAACCTCGAGTACGTGCCCTGCCTCGAATCCCTTATTCGCGTCAGCTGCGTTGTGCCAAATGTTCGCTTCGACCTGCCCTGTGGCGTCTCCCAACCGCAGCTGGAGAAATGGGTTGCCGTTTCGCTTCTTCCTCTCCTGTTTGCTCAGTACGATGAAAGAGCAACTGACAATCTGGCCAATGTAGTTCCGCAACCCGGAAGCAGCTACGCGGCTTAAGGGGGCGGCACGAACAGCGGGGCCGGAAATCGACTTGCGGCGCATGATTACTCCAATGCGGTGACAGCAGAGCGGGCTGGGCAGCCTACCTTCCCTGCCTCATAGTACATCGAAAGCGAGGGGGACCCCGACTACCCCTACCCCTGCGCCGGCTGCGACGCGGAATGCGCGCCCGGTTCTTCCGCGCCGCCGCCGAGGTAGGCCTCCTGGACGTGCTGGTTGTTGAACAGCATGTCGCTTGCGCCCTGGAGGACGATGCGGCCGGTCTCCATGACGTATCCGTAATCGGAGACCTGCAGCGCGTAGTCGATGTTCTGCGCCACGAGCAAAATGGTGACGCCGTGCTTCACGATCTCCCCGACGAAGTTGAAGATCTCGTCCACCAGGATGGGAGCGAGACCGAGCGAGGGTTCGTCGAGCAGCAACAGGTGGGGCTCGGCCATGAGCCCGCGGCCGACGGCGCACATCTGCTGCTCGCCTCCGGAGAGCGTGCCGGCGAGCTGGTGGCGGCGTTCCTTCAGCCGGGGGAGAAGGCCGTATACGACTTCAAGATTCTTGGCCACGTGGGGGCGAAAGGCGGGCGGGAAGGCGCCCATCTTGAGGTTGTCTTCCACGCTCATGCCCGGCCACAAGTGGCGGCCTTCGGGGACAAGCGCGATGTGGCGCTGGACGCGCTGGTGCGGCGGCAGGCTGGCGATGTCCTGGCCCTCGAGCATGATCCGGCCGCGCTTGGCCTTGAGCACGCCGATGATGGCGTTGAGCGTGGTGGTCTTGCCGGCGCCATTGGGCCCGATGATGCACACCACCTGGCCCTTGGTGACCGAAAGCGAAATGCCCCACAGCACCTGCACCGCGCCGTAGGACACTTCCAGGTTCTGGATGTCGAGGATCGGGGCTGGGCTGCCGTCAGGCAACGCGGCCCTTCTTCTGGCTTCCGGCTTTGCCCAGATAGGCTTCGATGACCGACGGGTCGTTCTGAATCTCGTGCGGGTTGCCCTCGGCCAGCTTCTGGCCGTAATTGAGCACCATGACGCGATCGCAAACGGCCATGATGGCCTTGACGTCGTGCTCGACGTACATGATGGTGGTCCCCTGCTGGCGGATGCGCCGCAGCAGGTCGAGCATGGTGCGGGTCTCGGTGGGGCTGAGACCGCCGCAAATCTCGTCGCAGAGCAGGAGTTCGGGGTCGGTGGCGAGGGCGCGCGCCAGTTCCAGGCGCTTCTGGTCGCCCAGAGAGATGTTGGCCGACAGCGTGTCGGCCCGGTGGTCGAGTCCAACCCGGGCCAGCACCTGCATGGCGTAGTCGCGCGCCGCCGCGGTGCGGGTGATGTTCTTGCGGCCGAAGTGGGAGGCCACCTGCACGTTCTCCAGCACCGTCATGGCGCGAAATGGGCGCACCACCTGGTGAGTGCGCGCGATGCCCGACTTCACCAGGCTGAAGGGCGGCGAGCCGGTAACGTCCTTGCCGCGCGACCGGATGCGTCCCGCCGAGGGCCGCAGCGCACCCGCGATCAGGCTGAACAGGGTGGTCTTGCCGGCGCCGTTGGGACCGATGAAGCCGTAGATGTGCTGCTCGGGAACCGCAAAGCTGACGTCTTTAACCGCCGCCAGCCCTCCGAAGTACTTCGTCAGCTTCTCGACTTCCAGAATGGGCGTTGCCATTTTTCCTCTTGGACTTCGCAGCCGTCGGAAGAGCTTGCCCAGCAGGCCCGCGAGGCCGTCGGGTTCCAGCAAGATTATCAGGATTAGCAGGGCGCCATAAAGCAATAGATGGATTTGGGGGAAGCTGGCCACCAGTTGCTCCTCCACGATCCCGAAGACCACTCCGCCCAGAACCGCGCCCCAGATCGTGCCGATGCCGCCAATCACCGGCATGAGCAGGATGTAAACACTGGTTTGGAAGGCGAATACCCCCTGGGGATAGATGAAAGCGGCATAACGCGCGAACACGCCGCCGGCAATGCCGGTAAAGGCGGCCGCCACGGCGTGGATCGCCAGCTTGTAGGAGTAGGGGTTAACGCCGAGGTCGGCGGCGGCGTCCTCGTCCTGCTTGATGGCTCTCAAGCCCATCCCGAACTTGCTGTGCATGATGAGAAACGACGCGGCCACGGCCAAGGCCGCCATGCCCAGCGCCGTGTAGTAGTGCTCGACCTGGCGGAACGGCCGGTGCTCCATGATGCGGAAGCCACTGGCCCCACCGGTGATGGCCAGGTTGTTCATGATGACGCGGGTGGCCTCGCTGACGCCGATGGTGGCGATGGCAAAATAAGGTCCACGCAGGCGGAAGGTCGGCAATCCGATGAAGACCGAAGCCAGCGCCGGGACAAGACCCGCAGCCATGAAGGAGAGGTAGGGATTCACGCCGCGATCGATCATAAGCGCGGCGGTGTAGGCGCCCAGTCCGTAGAAGACGGCGAAGCCGAACGAGACCTGGCCGGTGAACCCGCCCAGCAGGTTCCAGCCCAGGCTGGTGGTCACCCAAACGAAGGTGATGAACAGAAGACGGATGATGTTGGGCGTGAGTCCGGCGGTCGGAAGGAACGCAAGCACGCCCAGCAGCAGCCAGGGCAACACGAGCCGGATGCGTGTCTCCAGAGGGGATGGAGCGAAGGCGGCGGTGCTCATGCCAGCCGGCGCCTTCTCGCCCACAGGCTGGCGACGCCGCCGGGCAGCACCACCAGCACCACCACCAGCATGCCGAATGAGATCGCCGGCTGGTACTGGGCGGGAACGAAAAGAATGCTGAAGGTCTCGACCAGGGCGAGGATCACCGCCCCCAGCGCCACGCCAGAGACCGATTCCAGGCCCCCCAGCACGATGATCACAAACGCGCGCAGCAAAAAGGGACGCCCGAAGTCAGGGTCGAAAGAAAAAAGCGTGGCCAGCAAGGCCCCGGCGACGCCGGCGAAGGCGATGCCCATGCCGAAGGTGAGGCGGGCAGTCTTCTCGTCGTCCACGCCGACGATCCTTCCCGCGTAACGGTTCTGGATGAGCGCGCGCACGGAGCGCCCGAACCAGGTGCGGCTGAGCGCGACTTCCAGCACCGCCATGCAGCCCACCGCCGCCACGAATACCACCAGCCGCAACGTCGAGATGGTGATCGGCCCCAGGTGGAGGATGGCCAGCGTGCGCGGCGTGAGGATGGAGCGGTCGGTGTTCCCCCAGACCAGATAGCCGATGTTCTGCAGCACCAGCCAGATTCCGAACATGAGCAGAAGCGATTGCAGGGTGGGCCGGTCGGAGTGCGGCAGCCAGCGCACCAGCAGCCAGTGCACCGCGATCCCAATCAGAAAGAAGAAGGGAAAAGCCAGCAACGCGGCGAGGATGGGGTCGAGATGCAGGCGCTCGTAGAGCTCGTAAGCGAAATAGGCGCCCATCATCATGAAGCCGGCGTGGGCCAGGTTGACAATCTTCATCACCCCGTAGATGACGGTCATGCCCACCGACATTACGGCGTAGATGCCGGCCAGCAGCAGAGCGGCGATGAGCAGGTTGAGGAAATCGACGAAGGTCATTAAGAATTAGGTAGCAGGCGGCAGGAGGCAGGACGCAGCAAAAGCATGTCTCCTGCTTATTTCGTCCTGCCTCCCGCTTCCTGCCTCCTGCCTTGGCTTACTTCTTCCCCGCGGGGATCGGCGTGATGACCTCACCCGTCGCGGCGTCCTTCGGATAGACGATGTCCACCTTGGCTTCGGGCTTATTCTGCACGATCACGAAGGCGTAGCCCACCTGCCCGTTGGGGCCGAACTTGAGCACCTGGCCGGGCACCAGCGAGTCCTTCATCTCCAGCTTGCGCAATTGGTCGCGGATGGCGGTCTTGTCCAGGCTGCCGGCAGCCTGGATGGCGGCTGCCAGCGCGCGCACGGCTTCATACGCAGTCGCCGCGTACCAGGAGTCCACCTTGTGGCTGGTGAAGGCCTGGTAGTCGTCGGCGAACTTCTTCACCTGGGGGTAGGGCAGCTTGTCCGACCACCAGATGCCGGCAAAAATGAAGTCCACGCCATCGCCCAGGGCCTTGCGGGCGTCGGCTTCTGGACCACGCGCGCCGTAGCTGATCATCTGGTGATGCATTCCGCTCTGGATGTACTGCCGGTGCATGGTGATGTAATCCTGCAGGTGAGCGTCGGCGAGGAAGATGTCCGCTTTGGCCTGCTTCACCTTCTGCAACAGGCCGGAGAAGTCGGTGCCGCCGAGATCGAACTTCTCGCTGAACACCACGTTGAAGTAGCCGGGATGCTGCTTGAGCCAGTCTTCGATGCCCCTGCCGTAGTCCGCGCCGTGGTCCGTGTTCTCCAGCACCATGGCGACCTTCAGACCTTTTTTCAGCTTGCCCTGGTCCACCAGCGTGCCGAGGAATTCGGCCGTGGTGTAGCCCAACTGGTTGACGGGCGTCAGGGTGCCGAAGGCGAACTGGTAGCCGTGGGCGAAGATGCTGGAGGCGGCGGCGCCGGGGGTGATCCAGGGCGTCTGATAGCGGTCCGGCATAACGGATTCGGCCTCGCCCAAGGCAGTCGAGTAGCCGCCAATCACCGCAGTGACGCCGTCAGAACTCATGGCGCGCTCCGTCAGTTGCGCCGACTTGGCGGAGTCGGAGCCGTCATCGTAAAAAACTTCTTTGAGGGGCAGCTTGCGGGCGCCGACCTGCAGGCCGCCGGCGTCGTTGATCTGCTTGATGGCCAGCTCGATGCCTTCTTTCTGGTATTGGCCGGGCTTGCCTTCGCGTCCGGTCGTGGGCAGCACCACGCCGATCTTGATGCCTTCGCTTTCCGCGCTCTTCTTGCTGCAACCCGCCAGCGCCAGGGCCAGAACCGCCACCAGCAGAAGAACCGCGGCGGCCACAGCCTGCCTACCCACGAATGATGCTGAAGAGTTCCTCATGCCCTTCCTCCTGAAGATGGATGTGCGCAGCCGCCGGAGGTGGTTCCCGTGCGTGGAAGATTGGGCTGCACCAGAACTGCGGCGCGCATCATAGCCCCACGGCGGGCGATGTGCAAGGTTTCAGGCACCCGGGGATGCTGGTCGATACGACTTGGCCGCGTCGGGCACGGGCGTCCCTAGGATCCGCAGGTAGGTGGAGAGCTGCGCGCGGTGGTGCACTTCGTGCTCGTTGATACCCAGCAGGATGACCCAGACCTTGCGCCGGATTCCCAGGTCCGGGCGCACGCGTTCCTCCTCAAAAACTTCGGCGGGACATGCTCCCACCGCGGCCAGGGTTTCGCCGTGCACGCGGGCGATATTGGCCAGGTCCTCTTCCAGCGTGCGGCGGGGCCCCAGGGTCGAGCGCAGGCCCTGGGGGATGCGGGTCACGTAGTAGGCGAAGTCGCTCTCGAGCGCGACCCGGCGGACTCCCTCCTCGGAAACCCATAAGTGCTGCAGCATCTCGCCGACCGAGAGCGCGTCTTTTTCCGGACGCCAGTCCACGTGCTCGGGGCGGACCATGCCGAGGATCTCAACCATCCGCTTGTGGATGGCTTCCTTCTGCTTGAGGAAGATCTCGCGGAATTCCATGGCGCCAGATTATAGGCCAGTGGACGGAGTGTTGCCTGGTCACTGCAAACCACGGGCTTCCAGTCGTACCATGAAGCTGGGAAGCACAGACCCATGCCTGGATTCAAACCGCAGTCTGGCGAGGCCGGCCCAGTGAAATCCCTCAGTTGATGGCGGAGCCGGCGCGGGCCTGAATCCACTTTTCCAGTTCAACCCGCGAATCGCCGGAAAGGCTCACGAAACGGATGCCCATCCCCCCCTGGGGATCGGCCCATACGATCTCGCCCTGCGCATGGATCACCGTCGTGGTCCCGGGCAACTGAAAGCGCAGGCGAATGATTTCGTCTTCCTTGATCGGGTCGCGGAAACGCAGCCCAATGCCAGCCATGGCGAGATTGACGAGGTCGGCGCGGCGGTCGATGATGCGGCCAAAGCTGACGTAGACCTCGCCTGAGGCGGGATAGCGTGGGTGGCGGCGCTCGTCATTGCCGACCAGGGCCTGGACCCGGCGCAGCTCCTGGCGGGCGCGATCACAGTTGACAGGCTTGTTGAGCACCAGGTTAGCGCCCATATCCACGGCATCCGCGCCCTGGGTGTCTCCATTCAAGATGGCGAGCACCACCGCGGCGCGGTTGGCGCGCCCCTGGCGCACGCTCTGGAGCACGGTGCGGCCGGCGTGGGTGTCGTCGCAGTCGATCACTACCGCATCGTAACGGTGCTCCCGCAAAGCGCTGCGGGCCTCCCGCGCTTCTTCGCACAGATACAGGTGGATGCCCATCTCCCCGCTGCTGCGGCGGAAGGCGGTGACGGTCTCGAGATCGTGCGAAAGCAGAAGCAGATGCATAGGCTCGGAGGCGCGCCCTCATTGTGCCCAAGGCAGCGCCCAAAAGCGCGGGAAATTCGCTGGAGTAGCTGGCAGACTACATTACAGAGGTACAGGGCCGGGGAATCGGTTGTCCAAGGCACAGCCGCAAGCTGCCGGGAACCAGCAGTTTGCATGCGCCTGGTGCAGGAATGGGAGCACACGGCGCGGCGGGAATCCTTGCCATCACTTCGCCGCCGCTGCCGTCGCCGGCAGCCGCATCTCCACTAACAACCCGCCGCCGGAAGCGTTCGAGGCCTGGATAGTACCGCCGTGCAGGCGGACGGCGCGTTCGCTGATGGCCAGGCCCAGTCCGGTGCCGCCGGTCTGGCGCTCGCGGGCGTTGGCCACGCGGTAGAACGGCCGGAAGACGTTGTTCAGTTCCGATTCTGGGAGGCCGGGACCGTGGTCGCGCACGCGGATGGCGACCCACTTGTTGCCATCCGAGCCCACACAGACGAGGTCGATCTGCACCTGGGTGCCTTCGGCGGTGTAGCGCACGGCGTTGCGGACCACGTTGTCCACCGCGCTGCGCAGCAGGTCGGGGCTGCCGACAGTGGTGCAGTCTTCCGCGGCATGGACCTGCACGCTGCAATGGCGGCTCTTCGCCTCGAACCCGGCATCTTCAGCAACTTCACGCACCAGTTCGGAAAGCGAGACCGGCTCCTGTTCGGGCGGGGTTCCGGCGCCTTCCAGGCGGGCCAGCGTGAGCAGGCGTCCGATCATCTCGTTGAGCCGTTCGGCCTCGCGCTCGATGCGGTCGAGTTGGGGAGCAGCCTCGGCGCCGGCGTGCTGCCGTGCCAGACCCAGGGCCACGTTCAGCCGCGCCAGCGGCGACCGCAGCTCATGGGAGATGTCGCGGATGAGCTGGCGCTCGGAGTCCAGCAGGATCTCGATGCGATCGGCCATCTGGTTGAAGTCGCGGACCAGTTGGCCAAGTTCGTCGCGGCGCTTCTCCATGTCACCGCCGGCGCGCGCCCCGAGGTTGCCGGCGGAGAGTTCTCGCGCGGCCGAACGCAGCCGCAGGATCGGCCGGGTGAGATAGCGGGTCAGCAGGTAGCAGATCAAGCCGGAGATCAGGATGGCCAGGATCCAGCGCAGCACCTGGGTGGACGTGGTGGCGCGGAAAGCGAAGAACGGTCCCGCCCGCGGCATTTCCGTGACCAATACGTAATGCCGGCCGGAAGGTCCGGTGCCGAGCTGCGCGCTGTAAGCCACATGCGGCTTGATTTCGAAGGCCGACTGGCCGCTCTGGACCACGTGTGCTGCCACCCGGGCGGCCTCGCTGGAAGGCCTGCCGATGAGCGGTTGACCGCGTTCATCCAGCAGCACAGCCTGCATCCTGCCCACGAAGTTGAGGCGCTGGATATAGCTGGCTGCGGCGCCTGCTCCCTGGCGCTCTACGATGTCGGCAGCGTTCTGCGCGTGGGTGGCGAGGGCTTCGGTCATGAGCGCTTGCCAGCGAGTGAAGACGATCTCCGGCTGCAGACTCCAGGTAACCACGAAGGCAACGCCGATGAGCAGCCACGTGATCCAGAAGAAGAGGAATATTTTGAGGAACAGGCTGCGCATCGCTCAGTCTCCCGCCTCGCTGGAGCGCGCGTAAATATACCCGACGCCGCGCACGGTCTTGATGCGCTCGCCGTCGCTGCCGGGCTGCGGCCCCAGCTTCTTGCGCAGCTTGCTGACGTGCATGTCGATGCTGCGGTCGTAGGCCATAAAGCGGCGGCCCAGGACGGTTTGCGCCAGGAACTCGCGGGTGACCACCTGCCCCGCTGAACGCATCAGGGCCTCCAGCAGGGAAAACTCGACGGCGGTCAGCTCCAGCGGCTTGCCGTCGCGGCTAACGGTACGCGCGCCGGGATCCAGCTCCACGTCACCCACCGTGACCGGCGCCGCGGTTGACGCCGGTGCTGCCTGCGAGCGGCGTAGAATGGCGCGGACCCGGGCCAGCAGCTCGCGCGGGTTGAAGGGCTTGGCGAGATAGTCGTCGGCGCCGATCTCCAGGCCGACGATGCGGTCCACGTCCTCGCCGCGCGCGGTCAGGATCAGGACCGGCGTCCGCGACTCGCCGCGCAGGCGGCGCAGCACATCGAGCCCGGTCATGCCCGGCAGCATGATGTCCAGCACCACCAGGGCGTGTTCGCCGGAGAGGGCGCGCTCCAGTCCCTTGTCGCCGTTGTGTGCCGCCTCGACCTCGAACCCTTCCTGGGTCAGGTACTCGCCCACCAGCTCGCAGAGCTCGACATCGTCGTCGATGATCAGGATCTTGGCCATCCGGCACTAATTCTGGAGGCAGGAAGCAGGTGGCAGGAAGCAGGAAAATCACCTTCTCCTGCATCCTGCCTCCTGCGTCCTGCTTCCTTCATTTTGTAGCACTAATCGGCACCATGCGGCGGTAAAGATGTGTCAAGGGAGGCGGGGCCGTCTTGACAAAACTTTACGTCTGGCCGACGAACACTTTACCGCCAGAATACGTAGCCCTGTGTTAGCAGTATTAGTAACACGTGCAGCATTGCACGGAGGGGAGTCAAGTAGATGAAGACCAAGTATCTCGCGATCACGCTGGCGCTAGTGATAGCCGCAGGAGGAGTGACCGCCGTCTGGGCCCACGCCCGCGGCGGCGGCGCGAATGGAATGATGTTCGGGCATCACATGGGGTTTATCGCACACAAGCTCGGTCTGAGCGATGCCCAGAAAACGCAGATCCGGTCGATGATCCAGGCGGAGCGGCCGAATTTCGAGCCGTTGGTGAAGCAATTGGCCGCGAATCATCAGCAGATGCTCGTCGCTACCCGCGGCGGCAGCTTTGACGAGGCGCAGGTGCGTACCCTGGCCAGCCAGCAGGCGCAGACCCTGGCCGAGCTGATGGTTGTCCGCGAGCGCCTGATCGCGAAGGCGTACAACACCGTGCTCACGCCCGACCAGAAGACCAAGGCGGACACGCTGCGCCAGCACATGCTCGACCGCATGAGCCAGAGATTCCAGCAGCAAACCAGCCAGCCAACCACAACCACCAACCAGTAGGGCCGTACAACCACCCCAGCAAACCAAAACCGGGTTTGCTGGGGACCCCGGTGCAGGGCGGGCGCATTCATACCTGGGACCAAGCGCCCGCCTTCCTCTTTCTTCCAGCCCGCTGAGCAAGTTCTTGGGATCGACTAGGGGGCTAGGGTTTCTGCCCTTCTTGCCTGACACAGTTCGGCGATGGGAATGACATTTTCTGTCAATATTTCTCATGATGCCCGAATGCCCACGCGGGGCCATGTGTAAAGAATTGTAAATGCAATGGGCTACGAGTGACCCCGGCCAGGTTCAAAACGGGTGGTTTGGCATCTCGGGTGCCATGATCAGCACGCCCGAGAGGCCAACCCATTTTCGCAGAGAAACGGACCATGACGAAACACAAGTCGTCCAAGAGGCGTAAGACAAGAAAGCACAAAGGCTTTTCGCTGATCGAGCTGCTAATCGTGGTGGCGATCATTCTGATTATCGCGGCCATCGCGATTCCCAACCTGCTGCGTTCGCGCATCGCAGCCAACGAGGCCTCCGCTGTAGGTTCGCTGCGTACCCTCAACACGGCGGAGATCACCTACAACATGACCTACCCGAGCGTGGGCTTTGCCTGCGCTCTGAATGCATTGGCTCCGACCAGCGGTGGCGCTTTAGCCACTTCTTCGGCGGCTGGTCTGATCGATGCCAACCTGGCAAGCGGCACGAAGAGCGGTTATACCTTCACGGTGGGCAACTGTACCGGGACGCCCAAGAGCAACTACCAGTACGCGGCGGCCCCGGTCAACCCCGGGACCACCGGGCAGCGGTACTTCTGCACAGACAGCTCGGGCGTGATTCAGTACAACGCTTCGGCTGCCATTACCACCTGCGGGACGGGCACCACGCCGATCTAGAGTGTGGCCAAGTACCTGGGGGAGGGTACAAAGCCAGGGGGAGCAGAGGACGAAAGTCCTCCGTTCCCCCTTTTTGTTCTTGCCAGCTTTCGCTTGGCGCGCCAGCGACTGATCGCGACCGCTCGCCCATCTCCCTGGAATTACCCACGTAATCGCCTGATGTGACCAAGCTCACCGTCTACCCGGGTGAAATGGCGGGACATCCTTAAACGGAACCTGGGGGGCAATGTCACTTGTTCTGCAACGGTATCGCCTCCAGAGGACTAATAATAATAATATGGGCCAGCGCCGCATGCGGCGCTCTCAGCAGGAAGACCAATGGTGGAACCGCTCCGCGAGTTGCGAATCCCGATGCAGTTAGAGGTCCGGGTGTGGGGGATGGACAGCATGGGGAAACCCTTCTCCCAGACGGCGCGCACCGTGGATATCAGCGGCCAGGGGGCGCGGCTGGCGGGTATCACCGGCCCGAAGCAGCTGGGCGACGTCCTCGGGGTTCAGTACGGGAACCAGAAGGCGCGCTTCCAGGTGGTATGGGTCGGGTCGAATGGCACGGCGGACCAGGGGCAGATCGGCATTACGTGTCTGGATGCCGGCCGATGCATTTGGACGGAAGCCCTGAAAGAGGCTCCGAACCAGTTTGGACAGGGACCCGAGATCCTGAGCCCGGACGCGACGGTCGCCGCGCCTGTGCCGGCTGTCGGCGGCGCGGCCCAGGCAGAACGGCGCCGCTATCCACGCTACGCGTGCTCCGGCGGGGTGAAACTGGGCAAAGAAGGCACGGACCTTTCCACATGGGCGCGATTGAGCGACATCGGCTTGGGAGGCTGCTATGTGGAGCTGATGTCCACGCTGCCGCTGCAAACGCCGGTAGAAGTTGCGATCGAGATGGACGATCTGAAGATCCATGGCCGGGGCGTGGTGCGAACCACTCATCCTTCGGTGGGCAATGGCATCGCATTCACGCAAATGACGGCAGACGATTGGCAGCGCCTGAATCAGCTCATTGCCCGCCTGGCCAGTCCGACGCCTCGCGAACAGCCCCCGCCCGCGGTTCCCGCGGCTGATCCTGACATCGCGCAACCCCTGCAGGTCCTGTTGGAGTTGCTGGAGAAGAAAGGGGTGCTTACTCGGGATGAATTCCTGACGGAGCTAAGGAGAATCAAGTCCCGAGTAGGGCAAGCGGGCCCGCAACCAACCGCGCAGCCGAAGGGAAAGTCTTCCGGCGACGGCCAATGAGGGTGCGGCGGCTGCTCAGGGCAGCCAACCCACCTTCCTCAGTCCATCGGCTGCGGCCAGTTTGTAAGCCTCGGCAATGGTGGGATAGTTGAAGATGGCATCCCGGAAATACTCGATCGTGCCTCCAAACCGGAGCACCGCCTGCCCGATATGGATGACTTCCGCGGCGCGTACTCCCATGATGTGGACCCCGAGCAGCTTCAGCGATTCGGGATCGAACAACAGCTTCAGGAAGCCGTGCTCGTCGGAGATCTGTGCCTGCACCAGCTCCTCGTAGCGCGCCACCCCCGTCTGGTATTCAATCTTGCTTTCCTCGAGCGCTTGCTCGGTCGCGCCCACCATGGCGATTTCCGGGATGCCATAAATGGCATAGGGAAACACCTCGGGGCTGCTGCCGGCGGGGAATCCGTACATGTTGCAGACCGCGAGCCGGGCCTGTTCCATGGAGATGCTGGCGTAATACAAGCCTTCGAAGGCGAACCCGATGACATCCCCGGCGGCGTAAATGCCGGGCACGGCTGTCTGAAACTGGTCATTGACTTCAATTTTGCCGTCCTCGGTTGTACGCACGCCCAGCGCGGCCAGGTTCAGGGTGTCGGTGTTGGCCTGGCGCCCGGCTACATACAGCAGCGACTCCCCTTCGATGGTCTCGCCGTTCGAGAGTTGGACGGTGACCCGATCCTTCGCCGCATCACTCTTGCACTCCACCACCTTCACGCCCAGCCGGAAGCTGACGCCGAGCTGGGTCAGGTGCGAACGGAGAGCGTCGACGATCTGCCGGTCGACGAACGCCAGCAGCGCCGGCCGCTCGTCCACCAGCGTGACCTTGGCGCCCAGCAGAACCAGCATGGAAGCGTACTCGACGCCGATCAGCCCCGCTCCCACGATGATCAGATGCCGTGGAATCCGCCGCATGGAGAGCAACTGATCGGAGTTGAAGATGCGCAGGCCGTCGATCACGACGTGCTGGCTGGCGGCTGGCCGGGTACCCACCGCGATGAGGAACTTTTCGGCAGTGACGCGGGTTGGGCCTTGGTCGGTTTGGATCTCGACCGTCCGCGAATCCACGAACCGGGCTTCGCCGGCGATGGTTTCCACCTCCGCTCCTTGCAGTTGCGACTTCAGGATGGCAGCGTAACTGTTGACGATGGCCGGCACCCGGGCCGCCAGTTCCGACATCTCGATGCGCGGCTGGGCGGGATCGTTCCCCTGGAAAAGCCGGCGCGCCCGCAGAGCCAGAACCGCTTCCCGTAGAAGCCGGCTGGAAATTGTCCCGGCCTGAGCGGAGGGCCCAGGGCCAGACCATTTGCGTTCGACCACCGCTACTTTCTTGCGCAGTTTGGCGGCAGCCAGGGCGCCTTTTTGCCCAGCCGGACCGCCGCCGATTACTACCAGGTCGCAGTTATGAGTGCTCACAGTATTAATCCTCGCGCCAGATATAAACGCGCAAGCTTATAACGCGCCAGGAGTCCCCGCTACAGGGAATGTGGCGACAGCCGAAGGCTTCAGTAAATCGTGTAGGGCGGAGCGGGCGAGCGGAAGTTGGGCTTGGTTCCTATCACCAGCAGCGCGCCGAGGCGCTTGAACTCCTGCAAGTCCTCGGCGCTCTTGAATGACTGCCCCGCATAGTCGTGCGGCGTGGGAGTGGGGTCGGGGATACGGCGCGCTTCCACGTCTTCGAAGGCGTGCGCCTTCAGCAACTCCATGTACTCGGCCTCGGAACGCACCTGCACCGGGACTTTGAGCTTGTCCACCCACTGCAGCGAGTAGGGATTGTCTTTGTACAGATTGATGAGGATGAACAGCCGCCCGCGTGGCGCCATCACGCGGAACAGTTCGTTGAGCGCGCGGTCCGGGTCCGGATAGTAGTAGAAGGATTCGACCGAGAGCACCTTGTCGAAGTAGTTCTCCTCCCAGGGGATCTTTTCGGCGGAGCCCCACACGTACATGATGTTGTCGAAGTCGCGGGAGGCGGCGCGGGCGCGGCGGATCATCTCGTCGGAAATGTCGAGCCCGACGAGCTGGCCCCAGCCGCGCGGGCCTTCCGACACCAGCCGCGCCAGGATGCGGGTGGCCCATCCCGCGCCGCAGCCCAGGTCCATCACGCGTTCGCCGGGCTTGATGTCCATCAGCCGCAGGGTCGCTTCCGTGATGGCGAGATGGTGCTGCTCCATCTGCTCGCCGCGGCCCTCCGCGGCCCAGCGGTTGAATTCCTGTTGCAGGATTTCGTCAGGAGTCATGCTGCTCGTTGGTCGTTGGTCGTTGGTCGTTAGTCGCTGGTCGTCGGCCGCGGCACTCGGTACTGAGTACTTGGTACTCGGTACTGGGTACTGCTTCTATGCTACATTTTGCGCCACCATGCCGGAAAGCCCAGCGCCGGAACCGCTCTACTGCCCGAAGTGCGCGCGTGAGGTGACCGACCCGCTGATCTGCGGGGACTGCTCGGCGGTGATCTGCCGCGTGTGCGGCACGCCGCTGGAATCTCCGGACGAGCTGGGGATCGGGTGACCGCTCCCGCGCAAGCTCCCAGCCGCGCTCCCGAGGCGACGCTGGTGCGCGGGCTGTCGCTGGTGGATTCGGTGCTGCTGCTGGCGGGCGGCATCATCGGTTCGGCCATCTTCCTGGCGGTGAGCGACGTCGCCGAGCATCTCTCGAGCCCGGCGCTCTTTCTCTTCGTCTGGGTGCTGGGCGGCGCCATCACGCTGCTGGCCTGCTTCGCCTTCGCCGAGCTGGGCGCGATGTACCCCAACTCCGGCGGACAGTACGTCTACCTGCGCGAAGCCTACGGCGAGTTCTACGCCTTCCTGTTCGGATGGATGGTGCTGTTCATCAACTTCAGCGGAACGGTGGCGGCGCTGGCGGTCGGATCAGCGACCTATCTGGACGAAGTCCTGCCGTTCGGCGCGAAGGAAGCGCTGTTCCGTGCCGGTCCGTTTTCGCCGACACGCGGACAACTGGTGGCGCTCCTGGCAATCGCGGTGATGACCTGGGTGAACGTGGTGGGACTGCGGCGCGCGGCCACGTTGCAGAACATCGCCACCTGGATGAAGTTCGCCGCCATCGCGATTTTCGTGGCCTTCGGATTCGCGATCGGCAAGGGTTCCACGGCGCACTTCTCCACGCCGTCGCCGCCGTCGCACCCCTTGCCGCTGCTGTTCGCGGTGGGCCTGGCGCTGAACGGCGTCTTCTTCGCTTACGACGGCTGGAATTACATCGTCTGCGCCGCGGGCGAGGTGAAGGACCCGCAACGCAATATTCCACGGGCGCTGGTGCTGGGAGTGGTCGCGGTCGGGATCGTGTACATCAGCTTGAACCTGGTTTACCTGTACGCGGTGCCACTGGCCGAGATCCAGCCGGCACGGACCATCGCCCAGACCGCCGCGATGAGCCTGTTTTCGCCGGGCGTGGGGCGCTGGATGTCGTTGCTCATCGCCTTATCGTGCTTTGGAGCGGCCTCGTGCTGCACCCTGGCGGGAGCGCGCGTGGTGTACGCGATGGCCTGCGACCGGGCTTTCCTGCCGAAGCTGGCCTACGTTCATCCGCGCTACCGCACGCCATCACTGGCGCTGATCGTGCTGGGGGCGTGGTCGGGCGTGCTGGCCCTCAGCGGCAAGTACGACGAACTCTATACCTACGTGATGTTCGTGGGGGTGATCGCCTATGTGGCCACCGTTGCAGGAGTGTTCGTGCTGCGCCGGAAGCATCCGGACGCGCCGCGTCCTTATCGCTGCACGGGTTATCCGTGGGTTCCGGCGCTGTATCTGGTGGCCGGCAGCATGTGGGCGGCGATTGTGGCTTACGAGAGGCCGAGGGAGGCAGTCGCTGGCGTGGTGATTATGCTGATCGCGGTGCCGGGATATCTGTACTGGAAGCGGCGAAAGAGCTGACCACTTCGATGAGGAGTGTCATTCTTCCGTGTAGCGAAGCGAAGCTGGAGAATCTGGCGTAGCGCCTTACGCTGCCGATATCGGTTGTGTAGGCGATCTCGTCAGATCTTCCGCTCGGCTTCGCCTCGCGAAGGATGACACCTTCTTTGGGGTTGGGGGTGTATGCCCCACCCAAAAGGGTCGGCTGACGGCTCACTCCAGCCACCTCTCCAGCCCCGTGCCATCCTCCGCCAGCTCGAAGTCGCGGATGCGGATGCCGCCGCCGATGATCCTGCCGGTCGTGGCGTCGCGTGTGACCCGCGTGATCCACTGATATCCGACGTCGAACTTGTTCGCCGTAAACCAGGTTTGCGGCAGTACCGTCACCTCTCCCGCCCGAAGGCGCAGCAGAAGAATGGCACACGCCGCATCGTCCTTGCTGGTTGCCGGGTAGGGGCCGATCAACAGCAACTCGTCGATATCGCGAAATTCCGGCGGAACTTCGACCGCGTGCTTGCCGGCGGCGAGTCGCGAACTGATCTCCATCTCGGCCAGCGGCGCTGTAGCGGAATAGATGCGGTCCTGGGAGCGCTTGAACCATCCCGCGACATCGTGCAACGGAAACGCTGCCAACTGGTCGGGATCGAAGCAGAGCAGGCGCAGGTAGCCGGGCTCGGGGCACCATATCCCGAGCCGCGACTCGGGCACGACGAACGGACTGCAATACGTGTTCAGCGCCAGCAGCGCTGCGTTCGGCTCCTGGCGCCGGTGCAGCGTGACCAGGTTCTCGATCTCAGGTTCGTTGTGGCAGGTCCAGGTGTAGCGCTGGCCGGAAGCGCCGGTGATTTCAGGGAAGGTCTGCCAGTACCACGGCGCCGGGCCGATGGTCAGCTCGATGAGTTGCTGCTGCCGGATGGCGTCCTCAGACGGCGGCCACGCCGCGCGGCTTCACGTTCTTGCGGATGAACTCCACGATCTCGTTCATGGGCGTGCCCGGCAGGAAGATGCCGGCGACACCTGCTTGCTTGAGGCCGGGGATGTCCTGGTCGGGAATGATGCCGCCGATGACCACCAGCACATCATCCATTTTGTTCTGGCGCAGCAGGTCCATGACCCGCGGCATAATGGCGTTGTGCGCGCCGGAAAGGATGGAGAGGCCGATCACGTTCACGTCTTCCTGCAGCGCGGCGCTGACCACCATCTCCGGAGTCTGGCGCAGGCCGGTATAGATGACCTCCATGCCGGCATCGCGCAGGGCGCGCGCAATCACCTTGGCGCCGCGGTCGTGGCCATCTAGACCGGGCTTGGCGACGAGGACTCGGATCTTTCTCTCAGCGGGCATTTGGCGTGGAATGCAACTGTGTAGGATACAACAAAGGGATTGGGTAATTGGGTAATTTGGTAAGTGGGTAATTGAAAACCGGCTGGAGCGGCCGTTCCCTGGGCTTCTCAATTACCCAATTACCCACTTACCCAATTACACAATGGTTTCCCCGCTTCTCCACAAATACCAGCACGCCACCGAGCAGTAGGGATGCCAGGCGCGGGCGAGCTTCACGATCTGTTTGTGATCGGGGAGCTTGCGCTTGCGGTAATGCTTCTTGATGGCGGCGCGCACTCCGTAATCGGCGGTGGGCAGGATGTTGGGGCGGCGCAGGGCGAACATCAGGAACATCTGCGCTGACCACTCGCCGATGCCCTTCACGCGGGTCAGGTGTTCGATGACGTCTTCATCGGACATCGCGGGCAGAAGCGCAAAGTCGATCTCGCCCGAGCGCGTGCGCTCCGCCAGGTCGCGGATGTAAGAGAGCTTCTGCCGCGAGAGGCCGGCGGCGCGCATCTGGTCAGTCGTCAGCGCCAGGATCGACTCAGGCGTCAGCGTTCCACCGGCGGCAGCGACCAGCCGGTCGAAGATGGTCTTCGCAGCCTTGCCGTTCAGCTGCTGGAAGGCGATGGAGCGCACCAGGGTTTCGAACGTCGGCTCGCGAAATGTCAGGCGGTACGGGCCGACGCGTTCGATGATCGCAGCCAGCACAGGGTCGGATTTCTTCAGATGACGAACTGCATGGCGCATGAGGAATCTAGATTCACCACGGAGTCACGGAGACACAGAGAATCGGGAGATCGGGTCATCGGGTGATCAGCCCAAAGTCAACATCCAACTCGGACTTGTCATTCTTCCGCCGACCGAAGGGAGGCGGGAGAATCTGATGATACCGGCGGCGCCGCCGGCAACGGTGGCGATAGCATGATTGTCAGATTCTCCGCGAGTGCAAAATCTCCCGATCGCCCGATCACCCGATGACCCGATTACGTGATGCTAACTTCCGTGTAGATCCCGTACACCTGCTTCAGGGCTTCGCAGATCTCGCCCACGGTGGCGTAGGCACGGACGGCGTCGACAATGAAGGGCATGGTGTTGGCGTCGGAGATCTTGCCGTCGGCGCGGACCTGCGGGTCCTGGGCCGCAGCCTTCTTCAGGGCGTCGAGGCGGCGCTGGACTTCTTCGTTCGAGCGCCGCGCGCGCAGCTTCTTCAGCTTCTCCTCCTGCTGGCGGGCGACGGTCTCATCGATGTAGAGGATCCCCGGCGCCTTCTCCTCGATGACGAAATCATTCACCCCGACGGTGATCTTTTCTTTCGCCTCGGCCGCGCGCTGGTACTGGTACGACGCCTCGGCGATCTCCTTCTGCGGATAGCCGCGCTCGATGGCTTTGACCATGCCGCCCATGGCATCGAGCTTCTCGAAGTAATCGAAGGCGCCCTTTTCCATGTCGAGGGTCATGCGCTCGACAAAGTAGGAGCCGCCCAGCGGATCGATGGTCTGCGCCACGCCCGTTTCGTAGGCGATGATCTGCTGCGTGCGCAGCGCGATGCGCGCGGCATCGGCGGTCGGGAGGGCGAGCGCTTCGTCGTAGGCATCGGTGTGCAGCGATTGCGTGCCACCGAGCACCGCCGCCATCGCCTGCAACGCGACGCGGGCGATGTTGTTCATCGGTTGCTGCGCGGGCAGAGAAACGCCCGCGGTCTGGGTGTGGAAGCGCAGCAGCCAGGTGCGTTCTTTCTGCGCGTGGAAGCGGTCTTTGGCCAGCCGGTGCCAGATTTTGCGCGCGGCGCGGTACTTGGCGATCTCCTCGAAGAAATCGTTGTGCGCGTTGAAGAAGAAGCTGAGGCGCGGGCCGAACTCGTCGAACTTGAGGCCGCGGCGCAGCGCCCACTCCACGTATTCCACGCCGTCATAGACGGTGAACGCCAGCTCCTGCAGCGCGGTCGAGCCGGCTTCGCGGATGTGGTAGCCGCTGATGGAGATGGTGTTGAAGCGCGGCGTGAACAGCGAGCCGAACTCGAAAGTGTCCACCACCAGGCGCATGGAGGGCGCCGGCGGATAAATGTATTCCTTCTGCGCGATGTATTCCTTGAGGATGTCGTTCTGGATGGTGCCCGAAACTTTCTTCCAGTCGGCGCCCTGTTTTTCCGCCACCACCAGGTACATCGCCCACAGCACCGAGGCCGGCGAGTTGATGGTCATCGAGACCGTGGTCTTCTCCAGGTCGATGCCGCCGAAGAGGATCTCCATGTCCTCGAGCGAGTCGATGGCCACGCCGCACTTGCCGACCTCGCCCTCGCTGGCGGCGTGGTCGGAGTCGTAGCCCATCAGCGTCGGCAGATCGAACGCCACCGAGAAGCCCGCCGCTGCCGGACGCGAGCAGGTACTTGTAGCGGAGGTTGGTCTCCTCGGGCGAAGCGAAGCCGGAGAACTGGCGCATGGTAAAGAGCTTGCCGCGGTAACCGGTGGCGTGAATGCCGCGCGTGTAAGGCGCATGGCCGGGATAGCCCAGGTAGCGCGCGTACTCCCAGTCCGCGGGCAGGTCGGCCTGCGTGTAAAGCCGCTTGATGGGCTCGCCGGAAATCGTGGTGTAGCGTGCGTGCCCCTGCTCGTCGAGGTTCACGCCCGTGGGTTTCCCGATCGGCCGCTCGGGATTCTTCTCCAGCGTGGGCAGCAGGGTGTGCTCCGCCCACTGTTTTTCGGAGGCCGAGGGATGCCGTCCTTCGAAAACTTCCTGGATGGGACTTTCAGCGACGTTGGGCTTATGGGGCTTGTTTTTGGGCGTCATGACGGAGGCCAGTTACCTCGCAATCATAGAGGATGCAGAAAACCGGGGCAAGAACATCAGCGGTGCTGGGAGATAACAGAGGTGCTAGAGTAAGACCCATGGCGAATCACGCTAGCAAGAAACGGGCCGCTAAAGTGCGTGCCGGTGGATCAGACCGCCTGAAACCGCGGGTATTCCGAGTTGTCTTTGATCGTGAAGAGGATGGCCGCTGGATCGCTGAAGTCCCCGAGCTTGCGGGGGTGATGGTCTACGGCGAGAGTAAACAGGAAGCGCTGCTGCGGGTGCAGGCTTTGGCCTATCGAGTGATCGCCGCCGTGTAGCCCTCCAGAAACGCAGCGAGTTGCGTCTCTACACACTGTCAGATTTACTCCCTGCTCGCCGCGCCAGCTCCCACGCCTTGGCGTACTTCCAACTCACATAGGCAGAATGGTAGAGGTGCAGCAGCAGGCCCTCGCGGCCGTCCAGCAGCCCAAGCCGGAAGAAGTAGTTATAGAGGAAGGTCGCCAGCGGGTTGATGACGATGTTCAGCAGGCTGAAGCCGCCGCGGCCCTCGGTGGCCACGATCTCCGCCCCCAGCGACGAATAGCGGTTCATGTGGCTGATGTAGCCCTCGAGCGTGGGATAGGCGTTGTGTACCAGAGCGTGGTTGAGCGTGGCGGTGGGGCCGTCCACTTGAACGACCTCGTGCACCGGACGCTCTCCGAAGCGGCCCAGGCCACGGCGAAACAGGCGCAGCTTGCGGTCGGGATAGAAGCCGCCGTGGCGAATCCAGCGGCCGAGGAAATAATTCTTGCGCGGCATGTAATAGCCATTCACCGGCGGGTTTTGGCCGAGGACGTGGCGGATTTCCTCCATCAGTCCGGGCTCGACCGCTTCGTCGGCATCGAGCGACAGCACCCAGTCACCGCTGGCCTTGTCGATGGCGGAATTCTTCTGGGCGGAGTAGCCCTTCCATTTCTCTGAAAAAGTCCTGGCGCCGAAAGCGCGCGCGATCTCCAGGGTGCGGTCGGTCGAGCCGCAATCCAGGACAATGTGCTCATCCGCCAGCCGCACGCTCTCCAGCACGCGGCCGATATTGGCTTCTTCGTTATGAGTGATGACCACGACGGACAGGGTCACGGGGCAAAAGCATAGCACTCGGAGTAGTACCAAGTAGCAAGTACCGAATACCGAGTAAGACGCGCCCGCCATGACGGCGAGACTCGTGGATGACGTTGCTCGGTACCTGGTACTGGGTACTTGGTACTGAGTACTTACTATTTTGGCGGCTGCATCGAAGGTGGCTGGTTCTGCTCCTGCCGCTGCTGGATGCCGGGCACGCTGGGCATGCGCGTGACCTTGCCGCTTTCGGCGTCGGCAATGTCGATGCCGTTGTGGGTGAGCGTCAGCCCCATGACCCGGTCCAGCTCGACCCTGGACTTCTCATAGGCGGCCATGCCGATGACCACGTTGGCCTCCGCCTGCGCCAGGTCGCGCTGGGCTTGCAGCACCAGGGTGTTGGTGGAAGCGCCGAGCGCGTACTTCTTCTGCTCGGCGTTGAGCGATTCGGAGGCGAGCTGGCGCGCGCTACTGGCCGCGTCCACCCGCGCGCGGTTCTGCTGCACCGAGAACTGCGCATTCCGCACCTGGATGGCGATCTGGTTCTGGAGTTGCTGCAGCCGCATCTGGGCCTGGCGGTATTCCAGCTCGGAGCGCACCTGGTCGGCCTGCGCCGTGCGGTTGCGGATGGGAATGTTGACGTTCAGCCCGACGGCATAGTCGGGCGCGTTGTAGCCGAACAGGTTGGAGAACGCGTCGTTGAAACCGCTAGGCGGCGGCGGCGTGGGTAGTGGCGTGCCGCAGAAGCCTTTGGCGAACCCTGTGCATAGGAGGGGGTTGCCGTTGCCAGCCAGCGCGCTGGAGCCATACCAGGCGACCAGGTCCACAGTAGGCAGCAGCTCGTTGCGCGTCGCTCTCTTGGTGATGTCGCGGTTGGTCAAGTCAATACGCGACTGGGCCAGGTCCGGACTGTGCTGCAGCGCGTCGTTGATCAGGTCCTGAACGGGCACCACCGGCTCTTGCCTCGGCAGTTCCATGGTGCTGGTGGGGATGACGGGAGCGGCAGCCAGTTGCGGGTCGGTCATGTTGCGGGTGAGCGCGTTCTTCATCAGCAACTGCTGCAGTTGCAGGTTGGTCTGGGAGACGATCAAGTCCTGCTGTCCGGAAGCCACGGCCGATTCAGCGCGGGTGACTTCGATGGGCGCCAGGGTTCCGATCTCTACCTGCTTTTTGTTGTCGGAGAGGGTCTTCTGCGCCAGCGTCAGCGAGCGCTCCTTCACCCGCACGTCGTCATAGGCGCTCACGAGATCCCAGTAGATGTTTTCGATCTGCGCCACGGTATTGATCGCCTGCGATCGGAAAGCCACGTCGGAGATCTCGCGGTTGTTCTTGGCGATGGTGATGAAGCGCCGGTTGGCGTTGATGCTCAGCCCTTGCAGCAGGTGTTGGGTGAAGGTAATCCGCATGCCATTGTTGAGGATGGGGTTCAGGTCGGCGAACTCGCTATTGGTGGTTTGCCGCTGGTTGTTGAAGCTGACGGAATAAGTGGTGCCGGTAGACAAGGATTGCGACCATCCGAAATTGGCGGTCGCAGTGTTCAGACCGAGCGTCGGCAAACCCGACGTGAATAGGCTGGACGTGGGCTGCACGAGATGCTCAATGGTGAGTGTCGAAGTCAGCATGGGGTCGTAGGACCCAATCGGCGGACCGGCGCCCAGGGTCGAGGTCACCAGTCCGGAAGCGCCGGTGCCGGCGCCGCCGGTGGCCGCGGTGGTGCCGCCCGCGCCCGCTCCGGTCGAGGTCGCGCCCACACCGCCCGCGCCGATGGTGCCGACGCCGCCGCCGGGCGTTCCCTGCACCAATCCGGTATTGACGCCGCGCGTGGAGGCGCCCGACTTGGCGCGCAGGATGTCGGTGTCGGCGATGGGCAGGTTGTAGCGCGCGATGGCGAGGTCGAGGTTGTTCTCCAGCGCCAGCGCGATGGCGTCATCCAGCGACAAATAGATTTTCCCTTCCTTCATCAACTGGTCGATACGCGCGCTATTCGCGAGGTTGGGCTCGGGCACATACCGAGGCTGGTACGGCCCCACCACGTTAGGGAACTGCGAAACCGACTTGGAATAATCGGTGGTCTGGGCGAGCGCCGGCGGGCAAGAAACCACCATCAGCAAGCCCACGGCCATCAACCACGCCGGGAGTAACAGGACTCGGGAAAAGCGCATTCGGTTATCTCCGGAAAACAATCAGTTCCAACCTCAATACAGACTGCAAGACACGAGAATCGTTACCCGCGGATACGCAAGGAAGTCACTGCCGGTTTCATTTTTCTGCCGGGCGGCGCGTCCCTCGTCGCCGCGCATGTCACTCGCGGGAAGTGGGATAGTATAAACCACCGGTCCGCGTGGCCTGTGTGCGCGCCGGGCCGCGTAGATGGCACGCAACGTGCGCAACCTGAAAATCACGCTGGCTTACGATGGCAGCGACTTCTATGGATGGCAGGTGCAGCCGGAGCGCGCGACCATCCAGGGCACGCTGGCAGCGGCCATCGAGCGCGTGACCGGCTCTAGGATCCTGCCGCAGGGATCGGGCCGCACCGACGCCGGCGTGCACGCGCTGGCGCAGGTGGCATCCTGCCAACTGGACGCCGGCATTCCCACGGAGAACCTCGCGCGAGCGCTCAACCACGTGCTGCCGCCAGCCATTCGCGTGCTGAGCGTGGAGGAGGCCGCGCCCGAGTTTCACGCCCGCAGGTCGGCACGCGCCAAGACCTACCGTTATCGCATCTATCGCGGCGAGATCTGCCCGCCGTTTCTGGCGCGATACGTCTATCACCACCCTTATCCGCTCGACGAAGAGGCGATGCGGGACGCGGCGGTGGCCATCGCCGGCGAACATGACTTCACTTCATTCGCTGCCGTGGACCCGGAGCGCGGCCGGGAAGAAGAGGAAGCTTCGAACGTGCGCACGATTTATTCCTCGGAATGGACTCGCGCAGGCGAAGAGTTGATTTACACCGTGCGCGGCAGCGGCTTCCTGCACCACATGGTACGCAACCTGGTGGGGACATTCCTGCTCGTGGGCAAGGGCACGCTGGATCGCGCGGGCATGAAGCGCATTCTGGAGGCGCGCAATCGCTCTGCAGCCGGTCCCACGGCCCCGGCCTGCGGGCTGTATCTGGTGAGCGTGGAGTATTGAGGATCGGGTCATCGGGTCATTGGAACCAGCGGATGAAAGCACGCGAAGCGTGCGGAAGAAAGTAGCCCACGGCGTAAGCCGTGGGACTCGAAGTGGAATGAGGTAGAAGCCCGCGAAGCGGGCGACAGAATGTTGTAGGCTAGGCTCACATGGCCACCGACGTCCAGATCGGCGTGCAGCGAGTAACCTCGCGCAATCCCGCCACCGGCGAGACCCTGCGCGAATTTGAATGTGCGAGCGCCGCCGAGGTTGGTGCTGCGGTCGAGCGCGCTCGGGCCGCGCAACCTGCCTGGTCGGAGCTTGGAGCACGAGCGCGGGTCGAGATCCTGCGGCGGTTCCAGCGCCTGCTGCACCAGAACAAAGACGAGGTCGCCCGCACCATCACGCGCGAGAACGGCAAACCGCAGGTCGAGGCCTTGCTGACCGAGGTAGTAGTGGTACTGGACGCGGCGCGCTTCCTCATCGAGAACGCGCACGCCGCGCTCAAGCCCGAGCCGGTGCCCCACGGCAACCTCATCATGAAGACCAAGTCGGCGCATTTGATCCGCGAGCCCTACGGCGTGATCGGGATCATCTCTCCGTGGAATTACCCGTTCTCGACCCCAGCAACGGAGGGACTGGCGGCGCTGGTCGCGGGAAACGCTGTGGTAATCAAGCCGTCAGAATTCACGCCGCTGGCGGCGCTGGAACTGGCTTCGCTGCTGCACCAGGCCGGTGTGCCTTCTGACGTCTTCCAGGTGGTCGTCGGCGACGGCTCGGCTGGCGCGGTGCTGGTGGAAGCGTCCATCGACAAGATCATCTTCACCGGCAGCGTACGCACGGGCAAGCGCGTCGCCGAGGCTGCAGCCGGGAAACTGCTTCCTGTGGTGCTGGAGTTGGGCGGCAAAGATCCCATGCTGGTGCTGGAAGACGCCGACCTGGACGTGGTCACGAGCGCCGCCCTGTGGGGCGCGTTCATGAACGCCGGCCAGACCTGCCTCTCAGTCGAGCGATGCTATGTCCATCGCAGCCTATATGAGAAGTTCCTGCCTGCGGTGGTGGAGAAGACCCGGAAGCTGCGCGTGGGCAACGGTCTGGATCCGGAGACCGACATCGGCCCCATGATCCACGAGCAGCAGTTGCGGGTGGTGGAAGCGCACGTCGCGGATGCCCTCGCGCGCGGCGCTCGCCTGCTCGCGGGCGGCCGGCGCCTGCCCGAACTCGGCCCCAACTTCTACGCCCCCACCGTACTCGCCGGCGTCACACACGAGATGCTGATCATGCGCGAGGAGACCTTCGGGCCGGTCCTGCCGGTGATGCCGTTTACCAACGACGACCAGGCGGTGCGGCTGGCCAACGACTCCGAGTTCGGCCTGGCGGCCAGCGTCTGGACCAGCGACCGCCGGCGCGGCGAAGCCCTCGCCCGCCGCATCCAGGCGGGCACGGTCATGGTCAATGACGTGATCAGTTGCTTCGGCATCAGCGAAGCCCCGCACGGCGGCGTCAAGTCGAGCGGGCTGGGCCGCGCCCACGGCCGCCTGGGCCTGGAGGAAATGGTCCGCATCAAGTATGTGGATTCCGACCTGCTGCCGCGCGTGCGCAAAGTGTGGTGGTTCGGCTACGGCGGGGAATTCGCGCGGCAGATGGAAGGGTTCGTCGACTTTCTGTTTTCCGGGAGTTGGGTCGGGCGGCTCAGGGGCGGGCTGCGGTCAATGAAAGCTTATTTCCGCAAGGGGAGACTCTAGTAAAATAGGCTGCACTGGTGAGGGTGCAACGTCATCATAGGAGACCGAGAGTCCGTGGCCACATCTCAAACGCAGTTAGCCCAGCTCCCTAACCACAAAGTGAAGATCAAGAAGCCGGGGCAGCGCGCCTGCAACGAGAAGGACGCCAAGGGCAAGCTCTGCGGCGGACACCTGAAGCGGTGGTTCTACCTGGCCGACGTCAAGGAGCAGGCCTGCGGCGATGTCGCCAAGGCTTACGGGCCGGACGCCGAGATTTATCGCTGCGAATTTTGCAAGACGCTCTACCTGCCCAACGCCGAGGACCCCAGCGGGCTCAACGTGGCGGGCCAGGGGCAGATCTCAACCTTCGGGCTGACGCTGCCGCCGAAGGACGCGAAGTAGAGCAGGTTACAAGTTCCGTGAGCATTGCTTTGAAAGGGCGCGGCTTTCAGCCGCGCCGCCAAGCTGCCTTGAGATTGGGCTTCAGCCCCTGAGGGGGCAGTTTGGAATTGAAAACGTGCCTCAGCGGCTAAAGCCGCCATGTTCTTCGGCCTATTCGGCGCGGCTGGAAGCCGCGCCCTTTCAAAGCAGGACGGAATCCTGTAAGTAATCTAGTCCCGTCCGCGAGGTGATCCTGAACCGTTCGGACCTGATTTACGACTGGAACCAAGTGTCGGCGCCGCAACTGGCGCCGCACGGACCGGTCCTGCTCAACGACGAATCCCTGCGCGACGGCCTGCAGTCGCCCTCCGTGCGCGATCCTTCCATCGAAGAGAAGATCGAGATCCTCCACCTGATGGAGGCGCTGGGGATCGATTCCCTCGACCTGGGACTGCCGGGCGCGGGCCCGCGGGCGCAGCAGCACGTCGAGGCGCTGGCGCGGGAGATCGCCCGGGCTCGCCTCAAGATCAAAGGCAATTGCGCCGCCCGCACCCACCAGAATGATATCCGACCCATCGCCGAGATCGTGGAGAAGACGGGCGTGCCCATCGAGGCGGCCACGTTTATCGGCTCCAGCCCTATCCGCCGCTATACCGAGGACTGGACCGACGATTTTCTGCTGCGCACCACCGAGAACGCGGTCAAGTATGCGCGCTCGCTGGGCCTGGAGGTGATGTACGTCACCGAAGACACCTCGCGCTGCGATCCCGCCACCATCAAGCGGCTGTACTCGACCGCCATCAACGCCGGCGCGCGCGCTATCGTCGTCTGCGACACCTGCGGGCACGCCACACCCATGGGCGTTTTCGCGCTGGTGCAGTTCGTAATCAATGAGGTGGTCAAGCCTTCGGGCGCGAAGATCCGCGTGGATTGGCACGGCCACTGCGACCGCGGACTGGCGGTGGCGAACTCGCTGGCGGCACTGGCCGCGGGCGCCGATTGCGTGCACGCCTGCGCCATTGGCATCGGCGAACGCGTCGGCAACACCCAGATGGACCTGATGCTGGTGAACCTGAAGCTGATGGGCGTGGAGCCCTGGGCCCAGCAGGACCTGACCAAGCTGAAAGACTACTGCCAGGCGGTTTCGCGCTCGACCGGCGTGCCTATCCCCAAGAACTATCCGGTGATGGGTGAGGACGCCTTCCGCACCGCCACCGGGGTGCACGCCGCCGCCGTGATCAAGGCGCTCCGCAAGAAAGACATCGAACTGGCCAACAGCGTCTATTCCGGTGTACCCTCGCACTTCTTCGGTCTGGATCAGGTGATCGAGATTGGCCCCATGAGCGGCAAGTCCAACGTTCTGTTCTGGCTGGAGCGCAAAGGACTGCCGGCGTCGGAAGAAACGGTGAACCGCATTTTCGAGCGCGCCAAGCAGTCCAACCGTCTGCTCACCGAACAGGAGATCCTGGCCTGTTGCAACGGGACCTCCGCCTAGGCCGCCCATGTCCAAACCCTCCGCCCCGGACGCCGGCCAAGCCCAACCGCACACCAAGCTGGACATCACCTTCCCCGCGCAAGTGGATCGCATCGCCGGAGTGGTGGAG
>JBIOFT010000003.1:0-64684 GCA_044447375.1 Terriglobales bacterium
ACTGCACACGCTGCGGGCCGATATCGATTACGGGCAGGCCGAGGCGCGGACAACGTATGGTGTGATCGGGGTGAAATGCTGGATTTACAACGGCGAAATTCTGGAGCAAAGGCGCCGGGTGGAGAAGCCGGCGGAACCTGTGGCCGCCGCACCCGTGGCGCAAGAAACTCCTCCGGGTGTTCCTCCCAGCGTGTAGACGGGCAGGGAAGCCCCGACTGCGAGTTGAATATTTCCAAGTGAGAATGAACATATGTTGATGCCGAGCAAAGTCAAATTCCGGAAACAACAGCGCGGTCGCATGCGCGGCAAAGCCTGGCGCGGCGGGGATTTGAAGTTTGGAGATTACGGCTTGAAGGTGATGGAGCCGGCCTGGATCACCGACCGGCAGATCGAGGCCAGCCGCGTGGCCATGACGCGCTTCATCAAGCGCGGCGGCAAGATCTGGCTGCGCCTGTTCCCGGACAAGCCGGTCACCAAGAAGCCGGCCGAGACCCGCATGGGCAAAGGCAAAGGCGCGCCCGACCACTGGGTCGCGGTGGTCCGCCCGGGCAAGATTCTGTTCGAGATGGAGGGCGTGACGCCGCAGGATGCCGCCGAAGCCATGCGCCTGGCGTCGCACAAGCTGCCGCTGCGGACGCGTTTCGTCTCGCGGCACAAGGCATAGAGAACCATGGACGCGGAAAAGATACGCAACCTGACCGAGGCCGAGCTCAAGCACCAGGAGCGTGAGCTCAGCGACCAGCTCTTCCGCCTGAAATTCCAGATGCGGATGGGACAGACGGAGAGCCTGAAGAAGATTCGCGGCCTGCGCCGGGACATCGCGCGGGTCAAGACCGTGGCCCGCCAGCGCGAGCTGGAGCAGGCTACTACGGAGAAGAAATAGCATGGCTGAGACGACGGCAACCAAGTCGCGCCGCAACACCAAGATCGGCTACGTGGTCTCGACCAAGATGGCCAAAACCATCGTGGTGGAGACCACGCGGCAGAAGGCGCACAAGCTCTACCGGCGGGTGATCTCGCGGTCGAAAAAATTTTACGCCCACGACGAGAACGGCACGGCGCGGGTGGGCGACGTGGTGCTGATCGAGGAGACGCGGCCGATGTCGCGGCTGAAGCGCTGGCGGCTGAAGCAGGTGGTGCAGCGCGCCACGCTGGTTCCGGCGGTGGAAGAGCCAAAGGCCAGCTAGCCGCTGCGGCCGAGGGAAACGGAGACGCTTATGGCAGTGATGATGCGAAGCATGCTGGAGGTGGCCGACAACTCCGGCGCGCGCAAGCTGCAGATGATCCTGCCGCTGGGCGGACACACCGGGCTGCGGGCCGGCCTGGGCGACGTGATCACGGCCAGCGTCAAGGAAGCGCTGCCCGACGGCCAGGTGCAAAAGGGCAAGGTGGTGCGGGCGGTGGTGGTTCGTACGCGCAAGGAACACCGGCGCCGGGACGGCACCTACATCCGCTTCGACCAGAACGCGGCGGTGCTGATCAACAACGAAGGCGAGCCCATCGGGACGCGCGTGTTCGGGCCGGTGGCGCGCGAGCTGCGTGACAAGAAGTTCCTCAAGATCGTCTCGCTGGCTCCGGAGGTTCTGTAGCGATGGCACAGGCGGCGGTGAACGGACACGGGCACAAGCGCGTCGATATCCGGCGCAACGACACGGTGCGGGTGATCACCGGGCGCGACAAGGGCAAGGAAGGGCGCGTGCTGCGGGTCTTCCCCAATGACGGCCGGGTGCTGGTCGAGCACGTGGCCATGGTCAAGAAGACCATGAGCAGCAAGCAAAGCGCCAAGGTCAAGGGCGGTATCGCCGAGCAGGAGAGCCGGATCTCGCTCTCCAACGTGAAGCTGGTCTGCCCCACCTGCGGGCCGGTGCGCGTCGGACACGAAATGCACGGCGACCGCAAGATGCGCGTCTGCAAGAAGTGCGGCACGACGCTGGATAAGTAAATCGGGTGATCGGGAGATCGGGTCATCGGGTGATTGTTAGAGTCCCGTAGGGGACGGCACCAACGGAAGAAACGAAAATGGCAAAACCGGATAAACCGAAGAAGCAGGCTGCCGCCGAGCCGGAGCCGAAAGCCGCGCCGGAACGCCCGCGCGCCTCGGCCAAGACGCCTCCGCGGCTGAAGGCAAAGTTCGACCAGGAAGTCGCCCCGGCGCTGATGAAGGAGTTCGAGCTCAAGAACCCCAACGCGGTGCCGCGGCTGCACAAGATCGTCATCAACGTGGGAGTAGGCGAGGCCACGCAAAACGCCAAGGTGCTCGATCCCGCCGCCAGCGAGCTGACGGCCATCACCGGGCAGAAGCCGGTGATCACGCGGGCCAAGAAGTCGATCGCCGCCTTCAAGGTGCGCGAGGGCATGCCCATCGGCGCCATGGTGACCCTGCGCGGCCACCGCATGTACGAGTTCCTGGACCGGCTGGTGAACGTGGCCATGCCGCGGGTGCGTGATTTTCGCGGGGTCTCCACCAAGTCCTTCGACGGCCGCGGCAACTACACCCTCGGCCTCAAGGATCAACTGGCGTTCCCCGAGATCGACTACGCCAAAGTGGACAAGATGAAAGGCATGAACGTCACCATCGTGACCACGGCCAAGAGCGACAACGAAGCGCGCGCCCTGCTCAAGCACATGGGCATGCCCTTCCGGCCCTAGGAGATTGAGTCATTGATTCGTTGAATTCACATAAGGAAAAAATGGCAACGACTGCAAAGCGAGTAAAGGATGCAAGGAAGCCAAAGTTCTCCACCCGGCAGCACAACCGCTGCAAGCTTTGCGGGCGCCCGCGCGCGTATCTGCGCAAGTTCGGCATGTGCCGCTTGTGCTTCCGCGGGCTGGCGCTGCGGGGAGAGATTCCCGGCGTTTGCAAGTCTTCGTGGTAAACCGCAGTTGCGGGTTTCAAGTTTCGAGTTCGAGTTCCATTCGAGACCCGGAACTGGAAACTTGAAACTGGAAACTTGAAACTGGAGAAGTGAGCATGAGTCTGACCGATCCGGTGGCGGATTTTCTGACGCGCATCCGTAACGCCCTCCGTGCCAAGCACCAGAAGGTGGATGTGCCGGCCTCCAAGCTGAAGCTGGAGCTGGCCCGCATCCTCAAGGAAGAGGGCTACATCGCCAACTACAAGGCGGCGGAAGAGCAGGGACACAAGCTGGTGCGGGTGTACCTGAAGTACGGGCCGGACGAGGCCGCCACCATCTCCAACGTGACCCGGGTGTCGCGGCCGGGCTGCCGCGTGTACGTGGGGCGCAATGATATCCCGCGCGTGCTGGGCGGCATGGGCATCAACATCCTGACCACGCCCAAGGGCGTGATGACCGGCCGCCAGGCGCGCAAGGAAGGCGTGGGCGGGGAACTGCTGTGCGAAATCTGGTAGCGAAGAGCTGATTTTATGTCGCGAATTGGAAGAAAGCCGATTGAGCTGCCCAAGGGAGTCGAGATCACGGTTACGGGCAACGCCGTGGCGGTGAAGGGACCGAAGGGCACGGTGCAGACGCATCTGCCCGAAGGCGTCTCGATAGAGCGGCAAGACGGGCATGTGATCGCGTCGCGGGTGGACGATGCCCACGCCGCCGTGCACGGCCTGGCGCGGGCGCTGCTGAACAACGCGGTCGAGGGCGTAACCAAGGGCTGGACCCGGGAACTGGAGATCGTGGGCATCGGCTACCGCGCCGAGCTGAAGGGCAAGCACACGGTGGTGTTCAGCCTGGGATACTCGCACCCGATCGAGTACCCGCTGCCGGAAGGGATCCAGGCAACGGTCGACCCCAAGCTGACGCGCCTGACCATCACCGGCATCGACCGGCAGAAGGTAGGGCAGGTGGCGGCGGATATGCGCGGGCTGCGTCCGCCCGATCCCTACAAGAACAAGGGCGTGCGCTACGCGGGCGAGAGATTGAAGAAGAAGGTTGGAAAGACGGGAGCCAAATAGTACCAAGTACCCAGTACCTAGTACCACGTTCGGTATGTGCGCTCGGTACTCGGCACTTGGTACTCGGTACTTGGTACTAGGAACTCGACATGATTCCCCAGATCGCAAAGAACGAAGTCCGGCAACGGGTGCACAAGCGCATCCGCCGCAAGCTGAACGGGACGCCGCAGCGTCCACGGCTGAGCGTGTACCGCTCGCTGAACCACATCTACGCGCAGTTGATCGACGATATGGCCGGCCAGACGGTCGCCGCGGCCAACTCGCGCGAGGGCGCCGGGAAAGTGGCGGCGGGGGCCAAGAAGAAGACCGGCGGCAACGTGGCCGTGGCCAAGGAAGTCGGCAAGCTGCTGGCCGAGCGCGCCAAGGCCAAGGGCGTGGGCAAAGTGGTCTTCGACCGCGGCGGCTACCTGTACCACGGCCGGGTCAAGGCGCTGGCCGACGCCGCGCGCGCGGCGGGATTGCAGTTCTAGATACGAGTACCAAGTAGCGAGTACCAAGTGCCAGGTCAAATGTTCGTGAGGTTTGGTACTGGGTACTAGGTACTCGGTACTAGCGAGAGCGAGAATGCCAACACTGAAGAAGAGACTCGATGCCGGGCAGTACCAACTGAAGGACCAGGTGGTCGCCATCAACCGCGTCACCAAGGTGGTGAAGGGGGGCAAGAACCTGTCCTTTGCCGCACTGGTGGTGGTGGGCGATCCCTCGGCGGCCGTGGTCGGATTCGGCTCCGGCAAGGCGAAGGAAGTGCCGCAGGCGATCCGCAAAGGGATCGAATCGGCCAAGAAGAACCTGGTGCGGGTCAACCTGAGGCAGACCACCATCCCGCACGCGGTGCTGGGCCGGTTCGGCGCGGGGATGGTGCTGCTGAAGCCGGCGCCGGAAGGCACGGGCGTGATCGCCGGCGGGGCGGTGCGCGCGGTGATGACCTCGGCGGGCATCCAGAACGTGCTCACCAAGTCCATCGGCACCACCAACCCGCACAACGTCATCAAGGCGACCTTCAATGCGCTGGGCAAGCTGCGCGACCGCAAGGAAGTGGCCGCGATGCGCGGCAAGACCCCAGAGGAGCTGTAAGCCATGGCGCCGAAGAAAATGATTCGCTTGCAGTGGGTGCGCTCGGCGATCGCCGCGCCCATCAAGCACAAGCGGGTGGTCAAAGGCCTCGGTTTCACCCGGCTGAACCAGGTGATCGAGCGCGAGGACACGCCGTCCATCCGCGGCATGGTGGCGAAGGTGCCGCACCTGGTCACGATTTTGAACGGCCAATGAGTTCGACAACAGATGATCCGGTGCTTACTGACAACCGGCAACTGACAACTGGCGACTGGTAACTGACATGAATCTATCGACCATTCGAGCACCGAAGCGGGCGTCGGAGAAGCGCAAGCGCGTAGGCCGGGGCATGGGTTCCGGCATGGGCAAAACCTCGACCCGCGGCCACAAGGGACAGCGTTCGCGCTCGGGTTCGCGCATGATGCGCGGCTTTGAAGGCGGGCAGATGCCGCTGCATCGCCGCCTGCCCAAGCGCGGCTTCACCAACATCTTCAAGAAGGAATACGCGGTGGTGAACCTGGACCGCATCGCGGCGCTGGGCGAATCCACCGTCACGCTGGACTTGCTGCGCAAGGCGGGTCTGGCGGGCAAACGTGACTTGGTCAAAGTGCTGGGCGATGGCGAACTGAAGGCGGCCGTCACCGTGCAGGCCCACAAGTTCTCCAAGTCGGCGCAGGACAAGATCACCAAGGCTGGCGGTACAGCAGAGGTAGTGACGTAGATGTTAGAGAAATTCACCAACATCTTCCGCATCCCCGACCTGCGCAAGCGGGTGCTGTTTACGCTGGGACTGCTGGCGGTGTACCGCTTGGGTGGCCACATTCCCACGCCGGGCATCAATGCCGACCTGCTGCAGCAGTTCTTCGAGCAGAACCGGGGAACGTTCCTGGGCTTCATCGATCTGTTCAGCGGCGGCCAGCTGCGCCGGCTCACCATCTTCGCGCTGGGGATCATGCCGTACATCACGGCCTCCATCATCCTGCAGTTGCTGACGGTGGTCTATGAGCCGCTGGCCAAGCTGCAGAAGGAAGGCGAGCTGGGACGGAAGAAAATCACCCAGTGGACCCGCTATCTGACGGTGGCGCTGTCGGCCATGCAGTCGCTGGGCATCGCGATCACGCTGCAGAAATCCACCTCGGGCGGGGCGGCGTTCGTCACCAATCCCGGGCCTGGATTCGTGCTGATGACGGTCATCACCCTGACCGCGGGCAGCATCTTCGTGATGTGGCTGGGCGAGGAGATCACCGACCGCGGCGTGGGCAACGGCATGTCGCTCTTGATCTTTACCGGCATCGTGGTGGGCCTGCCGCGCGGCGTCGCCGATCTGGCGGACAAGGCCAGGACCGATGCCTGGGGCTCGTTCACCGCGCTGGCCATCATTCTGCTGGTGGTGCTGATGGCGGCGATCGTGGCCTTTATCGTGTTCGTCGAGCGCAGCGAGCGCCGTATCCCGGTGCAGTATGCCAAGCGCGTGGTCGGGCGCAAAGTGATGGGCGGCCAGTCCACGCACCTGCCCATGCGCGTGAATGCCGGCGGGGTGATGCCGATCATTTTCGCCTCCTCGATCCTGACCTTCCCGCAGACGGCGCTGTTCGCCTTCCGCGACAATCGCTTCTTCGGGCCGCTGCTCCGGGCGCTGCAGTGGGGAGAGCCGCTTTACACGGCCCTGTATGCCGTCGGGATCATCTTCTTCGCGTACTTCTACGTGTCCATCATCTTTAACCCCAGCGAAGTGGCGGACAACATGCGGAAGTACGGCGGGTTCATCCCCGGCATCCGTCCCGGCAAGCGCACCACCGACCACATCAACGACATTCTGACGCGCATCACCCTGGTGGGCGCCCTGTACCTGATCCTGATCTCGTTCATACCGGAGTGGATGATCGCGGGGATCCACCTCAACCACCTGCCGGGTTTTCTGGGAACGTTTTTCGAAAGGCTGCCGGCATGGATGACCAACGGGCTGGGCGTGACCTTTTACTTCGGAGGCACGTCGCTGCTGATCGTGGTCGGGGTGGCCATGGATACGGTGCAGCAAGTCGAGGCGCAGCTCATCATGCGCCACTACGACGGTTTCACTCCGCGCAGCGGCCGGATCCGCGGGCGCAGGGCTTGGTAAATGGACGGGAGGGCGAGCACGGCTACTGATGTGAAAACGAAGGTCGGGCCGGTGATCTTGCTGGGAGCGCCGGGAGCGGGCAAGGGCACGCAGGCCAAGCTGATCATGCAGCGCTACGGGATCCCGCAGATCTCGACCGGCGACATCCTGCGCGACAACGTGGCCCGCGGCACCGAGCTGGGCAAGAAGGCCAAGGCCTTCATGGACAAAGGGGAATTGGTGCCCGACCAGTTGGTCTGCGACATGGTGGCCGACCGGCTGCGCCAGGCCGATTGCGCGCTGGGCTTTATTCTGGACGGGTTTCCCCGCACCGTCGTGCAGGCCGAGTGGCTGGACGGGCTGCTGAAGGACGAGTTCTTTGAGAAACGATACGCCGTGCCGCCGGTTGTGGTGAATTTCCAGGTTGGATATAATCAATTGTTGCGCCGCCTGACGGGGCGCCGTACTTGTCCCACCTGCGGAAGGATCTACAACGTTTATTCTCAGCCTCCCCGCGTCGCCGATACCTGCGATGTCGACGGCTCGAAGCTGGTGACGCGCAAGGACGATTCCGAGGAAGTCATCGCTGAACGCCTGAAGGCCTACGAGCGCCAGACGCTTCCCCTGATCGACTATTACCGTCGCCAGGGGCGGCTGCGCGAGGTCGAGGGAGACCGGGCCCCGGACCAGGTCACGGCGGAGGCGTTCCAGGCGATTGAGCATGGCAATAGTCTGTAAATCAGCCACCGAGCTGGAGAAGATGCGGCAAAGCGGCCACGTCGTGCGCCAGGTGCTGGACACGGTCAAGGCCATGGTAAAGCCCGGCATCACCACCATGGATCTGGAGCGCGCGGCGGCGAACCAGATCGAGGAACTGGGCGCCAAGCCGGCGTTTAAGGGGTATTACGATTATCCCTGTGTGCTGTGCACGTCGGTGAACCAGGAGATCGTGCATGGCATCCCCTCGGAGCGGCGGGTGCTGAAGGAAGGCGACATCGTCTCCATCGATTGCGGCGTGGTGCTCGACGGCTACTACGGTGACGCGGCGCTGACGGTGGCGGTGGGCGAGAGCGAGAGCCTTCGCCCCGATGTGCAGAAGCTGCTGAAGGTCACGGAAGAGTCGCTGTATAAGGGCATTGAGAAGGTGCGCATCGGCAACGCGGTGGGCGACGTCGGCGCCGCGGTGCAGGAGTGGGTGGAGGCGCACGGCTTCAGCGTGGTGCGGGAGTTTGTCGGGCACGGCATTGGGACCAAGCTGCACGAGGACCCGCAGGTGCCGAACTTCGGCTTGCGGGGACACGGGGCGCGGCTGCGCGAAGGCATGGTGCTGGCCATCGAGCCCATGGTCAACATCGGCAAACCCGGCACCCGCGTGCTCGACGACAACTGGACGGCGGTCACCGAGGACGGCAGCTATAGCGCTCATTTCGAGCATTGCGTGGCGGTCACCAAGAACGGGCCGCTGATCCTGACGGAATAACGGGTTTGGGTCTTAGCAGGGGTTTGAAGCATCAAATCGGCATCCAGCCGGCCGGAGTTGAATGAGCAAAGAAGACGCGATTGAGGTGATGGCGACGGTGGTAGAACCGTTGCCCAATGCCATGTTCCGGGTGGAACTGGAGAACAAGCATCAGGTGCTCGCGCACGTCTCGGGCCGGATGCGCAAGAATTTCATCCGCATTCTGCCGGGAGACAAGGTTGCGGTTGAGCTTTCGCCGTATGACCTGACGCGGGGACGGATTGTGTATAGGTACAAATAGCGGCGAAGCAGTTAGCACTTGGCATTTAGCCAGCCCGGCCAAGTGCTAAATGCCAGCTGCTAATTGCTTAACTGACGACGGGAAACTCGTTTATGAAGGTAAGAGCATCGGTCAAAAAGATTTGCGATAAGTGCAAGGTCATCCGCCGGCGCGGGGTAGTGCGGGTGATCTGCGAGAACTCGAAACATAAGCAACGTCAAGGGTAGAGGTTAACCATGGCACGTATTGCGGGCGTGGATCTGCCGCGCCAGAAGCACATCGACATCGCGCTGACCTACATCTACGGCATCGGCCAGCCGCGCGCCCGCCGCATCGTGGCGCAGGCAAGCATCGCGCCCATGAAGAAGGTGCAGGACCTCGACGACGACGAAGTCAACCGCATCCGCCAGATCATCGAGAGCGAAGGCAACATCGAGGGCGACCTGCGCAAAGACACGCAGATGCACATCAAGCGGCTGATCGAGATCGGCTCGTACCGCGGGCATCGTCACCGCCGCGGCTTGCCCGTCCGCGGCCAGCGTACCCATACCAACGCGCGCACCCGCAAGGGCCCGCGCCGGGGCACGGTCGCGCAGAAGAAGAAGTCCGCGGCGAAAACTTAATCTGAGACTGAACTATGGCGAAAACACCAGCAGCAGCAGGCGCCGGCGGCGCACCCGAAGCGCCGGCGAAAAAAGGCAAACGCAAGCAGTTCAAGAAAAAGGAGCGCAAGAGCGTTCCGTTCGGGGTGGCGCACATTCAGGCGTCGTTCAACAACACCATCGTGACCATCACCGATACCGAAGGGCGGGTTCTGTCGTGGAAGAGCTCGGGGTCGCTGGGGTTCCGCGGCAGCCGCAAAGGGACGCCATTCGCGGCGCAGCAGGCGGCGATGAATGCCGCCAACATGGCGCGCGAGCACGGGGTGCGCACGGTGGAAGTGCGGGTGAGCGGGCCGGGATCGGGACGCGAATCGGCCATCCGCGCCCTGGCCGCTGCCGGCATCGAGGTGAGGCAGATCCGCGACGTGACGCCCATCCCGCACAACGGATGCCGTCCGCCGAAGAAACGAAGAGTGTAGGAATCTTGCCATCGGGTGATCTGACCATCGGGTGATCTGAAATGACCCGATGACCCGATCTCCCCATGAGCCGATAACAGCGGATCGGGACGAAGAGGCTGCCAGCCTTGTAAACCGATCGACACCGAGAAGGAGAAGAAAACTTGGCACGTTATACCGGACCAGTATGCCGCCTGTGCCGCCGCGAAGGCATGAAGTTGTTCCTCAAGGGGGCGAAGTGCTTTTCTGAGAAGTGCCCCATCGAGAAGCGCAACTTCGCGCCCGGGCAGCACGGCAAGGATCGCAAGGCCAAGATCGTCGGCTACGGCCTGCAATTGCGCGAGAAGCAGAAGGCGAAGCGCATATACTTCACCCTGGAGAAGCAGTTCCGCAATTACTTCGAGCGGGCCGCGCGCAAGCCGGGCGTCACCGGCGAACTGCTGTTGCAGCAACTGGAGCGGCGGCTGGACAACGTGATCTACCGCATGGGCTTGGCGACCTCGCGCCGGCAGTCGCGGCAACTGGTGCGCCACGGCCACGTCGAGGTCAACGGTCGGAAGGTGAATATCCCCTCCTACCAGGTGACTCCCGGCGAGGAGGTTGCGCTGCGCGAGCGAAGCCGCAAGCTTCCTGTGATGGAGGGCGTCCGCGAGCAGACCAGCCATTTGTCGGTTGCGCCCTGGCTGGAGATCGATCGCGAAAACTTCAAGGGACGCGTGCTGGCGCTGCCGACGCGCGAACATATCAACCTGCCGATCAACGAGCAGTTGATCGTGGAGTTGTATAGCAAGTGACCGCGAGCGCAGCGAGGGATCTTAAACACGTTTCCCGCGGGAGAGAACAGGAGGCTCCCTCGCTCCGCTCGGGATTTCGGCGGCGGGCTCAGACGCCCGCCAAGCGCCTCAACCTCGGTCGCTCAGGATGACAATTGTTAAGAGTTTTTACGTTTTTACTGACAACTGGCAACTGACTACTGACAACTGGTTTTAGGGGCCCAGCTTTTCGAGCCCGAGCAGCCTTGGCCGCGCACAACCCGCCGATGGGCCAGCGGGATGCGGCTTTGAGCCACAGGGCCGAAAGGAGAAACACTACATGCTGTGGAGAGGTTTTCAGAAACCCAAACGGCTGGCCGCGGAGACGGAAACACTGACCGAGCGGTTTGGCCGCTTTCAGGCGCAGCCGTTCGAGCGCGGATTCGGCACCACCATCGGCAATGCGCTGCGGCGCGTGCTGCTGTCTTCGATCGAAGGCGCGGCCATCACCGCGGTGAAGATCGAGGGGGTGCTGCACGAGTTCCAGTCCATTCAGGGCGTGGTCGAGGACGCCACCGACATCATCCTCAACCTGAAGCAGATCCCGTTCAAGCTGAGCGGCGACGGCCCCAAGGCCATCTACCTGCGCGCCGACCAGCCCGGGGTGGTGACCTCGGGGATGATCGAGGCCGACAGCGACGTCGAAATTCTCGACAAGGACGTGTACATCGCCACCGTCAGCGAAGGCGGCAAGCTCGACATGGAGATGCGCCTGAAGCGCGGGCGCGGCTACGTCTCCGCCGACAAGAACTTCGACGAGGATCTCGGCATCGGCTTCATCCCCATCGATTCGGTGCACTCGCCGGTGCGCAAGTGCAACTACGTGGTGGAAGCCGCGCGTCTGGGCCAGATCACCGACTACGACCGGCTGACGCTGGAAGTGTGGACCAACGGCAGCGTCCGCCCGGCCGACGCCATCGGCCTGGGCGCCAAGCTGCTGAAGGACCACATGAACATCTTCATCAACTTCGAGGAGGAGCACGAGCCGGAGATCGCGGAAGAGCGCAAGCCGGAGATCCGCAACGAGAACCTGAACCGCTCGGTCGAGGAACTGGAACTCTCGGTGCGCAGCTACAACTGCCTGAAGAACGCCAATATCCAGACCATCGGCGAGCTGGTGCAGAAGACCGAGGCGGAGATGCTGAAGACCAAGAACTTCGGGCGCAAGTCGCTGAACGAGATCAAGGAGATCCTGGCTTCCATGGGGCTGAGCCTGGGCATGAAGATCGACGAGCACGGCAATGCTGTGCCCGGCGCTCCGCCGCCGCCGCCATCCGCCTTGGGATATTCGTCGTTCCGCGAAGGGCAGTACTGACAGGAAAACCGACATGCGTCATCTCAAAGCAGGATGGAAACTCGGACGCAACACCGCACACCGGCGCGCGCTGCTGCGCAATCTGGTGACCTCCCTCGTTCTGGAAGAGCGCATCGAAACCACGTTGGCCAAGGCCAAAGCCATGCGCCCGCACGTGGAGAAGATGATCACCCTGGGCAAGCGCGGCGACCTGTGGGCGCGCCGCCAGGCAGGCGCCTTCCTGATGACCCAGGACGCGGTGCGCAAGCTGTGGGAGATCGCTCCCCGCTTCGGCGACCGCGAAGGCGGCTACCTGCGCATCGTCCGCACCGCCTTCCAGCGCGGCGATGGCGCGGAGAAAGCCTTCGTCGAGCTGGTGGGCAGCGAGAAGGTCATCGAGGAAAAGCGCGAGAAACGCGCCGAAGCTCGCGCCAAGAAAGCCGAAGCCACCCGCAAGGCGATGGAAGAAGAGACCAAGCAGGCCGAGGCCGAAAGCGTGGCAGAGTCTCAGGGCGGCGAGACCGGCGGCGAGACGAAGGAATAGTAGTCAGCCGTCAGCACTCAGCCTTTAGGCAAAACGCACCCGTTTGGGTGCGTTTTCTTTTCTCCGGTGCCTCCGTCCAGCAGGCGAGAGTGGTTTCACAATAAATGTACGCCGGTTCTTTGAAGGGGCACGCCTTCCAGGCGTGCCGTAAGGGCATTTTCATGAATTGTCATCCCGAGCAAGCGCGAGCCGAGTTGAGCGAGGCCAGCGCGTAGCGAGGGATCTGCAGTCGTAGATTGATACAAGTGCAGATCCCTCGATTCGCGCTGGGTCGCCAAGCTCCCTGGCACTCTCTCGGGATGACAATTGGGGAGGCTTGCGTGCGGCGCGGCTGAAGCCGCGCCCTTTCAAAGCGTTGTGCTTTCGGGTACATCTACGCTGGCACCGCTCTAGGTTTCGGCAGCCGCCAGTTCTCTCCGCCGCAGCACGTACCAGATCACGAGCTGGGCGAAGCATGCTCCGCAGAAGTCCAGCAGGACATCATGCGCGCTGCTGGTGCGGGAAGGCACGAAGCTCTGGTGCCACTCGTCCAGGACGGCGACCGAAACGCTGATCACCAGCCCCAGCAGGGCCCAGCGTATCCGCCACAGGCTGTTCAGGTGCACGCGCAGGGCGCGAAACCACAGTGCGCTGAGAATGGCGTACTCGGTGAAGTGCGCCGACTTGCGGACCAGGAAGTGGACCCGGCCGAAGGTCAGGGCGTCGATCTGGCCAATGGTCCAGGCCAGCACCGCGCGCAGCACCTCGCCGGTATGTTTCGCCGAAAAGGCATCGCTGGAAGCGAACAACACCATCGTCATCCAGGCCACGGCCGGCACCCAATACCACAGGATGTTTCTTAAGCGCCGGGTGGTCTCGTGGCGGACTGCCGTCTCGAGCATGGCCCTCATTCGACGCGGTAGTTCGGGGCTTCGCGAGTGATGATGACGTCGTGCACGTGGCTCTCGCGTAGGCCGGCGCCACTGATGCGCACGAAGCGCGACTTCTGCTGCAGCTCGGCGATGGTGGGCGCGCCGCAGTAGCCCATGCCCGAGCGCAGGCCGCCAACGAGCTGGTAGACGACGGCGGCGAGCGTGCCCTTGTAGGGCACGCGTCCTTCGATGCCCTCCGGGACCAGCTTGGCCAGGCGATTGCCGTCGGTCTCGTCGAGCAGCGCGGTGGAAGCGTCGCCGGTCTCCAGGCTCTGCGAGTAGCGGTCGCTGGACCCGGCGCCCATGGCGGAGAGCGACCCCATCCCGCGGTAGGACTTGAACGAGCGTCCCTGGTAGAGGATGGTTTCGCCCGGGCTCTCCTCGGTTCCGGCGAAGAGCGAGCCGATCATAACGCCGCTGGCGCCGGCGGCCAGCGCCTTGGTGACGTCGCCCGAGTACTTGATGCCGCCATCGGCGATGATGGGCACGCCGGCGTCCTTGGAGGCACGGTAGGCCTCGGCGATGGCGGTGATCTGCGGCACCCCAGCGCCGGTGACCACGCGCGTGGTGCAGATGGAGCCGGGGCCGATGCCGACCTTCACCGCGTCCGCGCCGCTGCGCACCAGTTCGCAGGCGCCATCGAAGGTGCCGACGTTGCCGGCGAGCACCTCGAGTTCAGGGAAACGCGACTTCACGCACTTCAGCGCCTCGATGACGCGCGTGGTGTGGCCGTGCGCGCTGTCGATGGCCAGCACGTCCACCTTGGTCCTGACCAGTTCCTGCGCGCGCTCCAGGTAATCTCCGGTGGCGCCGATGGCGGCGCCCACGCGCAGGCGTCCATGCTCGTCCTTGGCGGCGTTGGGGTATTTGAGCTTCTTCTGGATGTCCTTGACGGTGATCAGCCCCTTGAGCTCGTACTTGTCGTTTACCACCAGCAGCTTTTCGATGCGATGCTGGTGCAGGATCTTCTCCGCGTCCTCGAGTGTGGTGCCGACCGGAACGGTGATGAGGTTCTCCTTGGTCATCACGTCCTTGATGGGGCGGTCGGTGCGGGTCTCAAAGCGCAGGTCGCGGTTGGTGAGGATGCCGACCAGCTTCTTGCCCTTGGTGATGGGCACGCCGGAGATCTTGTAGCGCCGCATCACTTCCAGGGCGTCGGCGATCTTGGCGTCGGGTGACATGGTCACCGGGTCCACGATCATGCCGCTCTCTGAGCGCTTCACCTTGTCCACCTCGCCGGCCTGGGCTTCGACCGACAGATTGCGGTGGATGATGCCCATGCCGCCCTGCTGCGCCAGCGCGATGGCCAGGCGCGACTCGGTCACTGTATCCATGGCCGCGCTGAGGATGGGGATGTTCAGCGTGATGTTGCGGGTGAGCCGGGTCTGGGTGTTGACGGTGGCCGGAACGACGTCGGAACGCGCCGGCAGCAGCAACACGTCGTCGAAGGTCAGAGCCTCGGGGACGGGAAAATGGATCATGTGTGTCTCGCAGGTAGGCCTATTCTACAGGAGGGAAGGCCGGCCGGTTCAGGACAGCTTCAACCAGGTGAATGCTGGATCGGAAGGCCAGGATTGCCGCCAGCGTTTTGCGAGGTCCGGGTAACGGGCGGAGATCTCTGCCATTACTTGTTCGAATTCGTCTTGCGTAAGGCCATCGGCGACCCTCGCAGGTCGGCCTCGGTATTCGAACAGAATGCCGCTGCGCAAGTGTGCCTTCGATCGTTTATCCTCGGGTACCCAGTGCAGGCCCACAACCCCGTCGATCGGGTAATTGTCCGTCCAACTGTAAGAGCAGTACCTGTTTGCGATGGCGAAGGACGTCGGGACCAATCTCGACTATTTCCTCGCCCGCGAATAGCCATAGGAACTCAACGATGGCGCTCACTGTAACCAGCAAAGCTGTGATCCGGCCAAACCATGGGGAAGTATGGATCCAGTACCGGACTGCCAGATAGTCCCAGAGGGCAGCGAAGGCCAAGCCTAAGAGTGAAGCCGGCTGGAACTCGCGGCGGATTGTGATGCGAATCCGCTCAAGATGTTCGACCATATACGGCATCGGCTGAGTATAAACAGCGAGAGCCGCCCAGGTTGGCCCCGTTTGTCTTTTCGGGAATCCGGGCGTATCATAGTTGGTTAAGCTGTTGTGGCGAAGCACACCAGTGGGCGAGAGCCCACTTTATTTTTGGCTCGGCGTCAGGGAGGGCCAAACCCGCGGGCAAGATGCCCGCGCGACAGCCGGCGAAACCGGGGCCCCGGAACGCCCGGTTTTGGCGTTCTGGGGTGGGAGGCGCCGGCGCTACGAATGGCGATCGACCTGGAGCATGTACGCGGGGTCGTGGAGCGAGTGACGGCCTCGAGTGGGCTGGAACTGGTGGAATTGGAGTTTCGCGGCGTGGGTGGCAAGGCGCGCATGCTGCGGGTGTTCATCGACAAGCCGGGCGGGGTGACGCATGCCGACTGCGAGGCGGTCAGCCGCGAGGTGGGCACGATCCTCGACGTCGAAGACGCGGTGCCGGGCGGGTCGTACACGCTGGAGGTTTCCTCGCCGGGCCTGGACCGTAAGCTGAGCCGGCCGGAAGATTTTGCGCGCTTCGTCGGCAGCCGGGTAAAGCTCACCACCCGTGAGCCCATCGAGGGCAACCGTTTCTTTGAGGGGCGGCTCGAAAGCTTTAGGGACGGAATGCTGGTTTTGGCGCTGAGCGCGGGAAAGGCGAAGCGTGGAAAGCCGGAGCAGCCGGCGCGGCAGGTGGAGATCGCGTACTCGAACATCGAGAAGGCGAACCTGGTGCCGGAGATCTAGGAAGCGGGAAAACCGACTATGGCGAGTTTGCTTTACCAGACGATTGAAGGCCTGAGCCGGGAAAAGGGCATCGATCCGCAGATCGTGGTCAGCGCGGTGGAAGACGCCATCGTGGTGGCCACGCGCAAGTATTACAAGAGCCAGGAGAACCTGCGGGCGGAGCTGGACAAGGAGTCGGGCGCGATCAAAGCCTTCGCGGTGAAGACCGTGGTGGAGACCCCGGAGCAGATCGAGGACCCGAACCTGCAGATCACGCTGGAAGATGCGAAGAAGGTCGATCCCAGCGTCGAAGCCGGGGGCGAGGTGCGCTTCTACAAGGCCACCGACGTTCTGGGCCGCATTGCGGCGCAACTGGCCAAGCAGGTGATCTTCCAGAAGGTGCGCGAGGCCGAGCGCGACACCGTCTACAACGAGTACATCGGGCGGGTGGGCGAGATCGTCACCGCCATGGTGAAGCGCACCGAAGGCCCGGACGTGATCTTCGAGGTGGGCAAGACGGAAGCGCGCATGGGGCGCAAGGAGCAGTCACGGCTGGAGTCGTTCGCCGTGGGCGAGCGCGTGAAGGTGGTGATCGGCCGGGTGGAAAAGTCTTCGAAAGGCCCGCAGGTGGTGGTCTCGCGGGCGGCGCCGGAGCTGGTGCAGCACCTGTTCCAGACCGAAGTGCCGGAGATCTACGACGGCACGGTGGTGATCCGCGCCATCGCGCGCGAGGCCGGCGAGCGCACCAAGATCGCCGTCATGTCCAAGGACAAGGACGTAGACTCCGTCGGCGCCTGCGTGGGCATGAAGGGCATGCGTGTGCAGTCCATCATCCGCGAGCTGCGCGGCGAGAAGATCGACATCATCGAGTGGCACAACGATCCGGTGACCTTCGCCGAGAAGGCGTTGCAGCCGGCCAAGGTGGCCAGAGTGTCGATGGTTGAGGGCGGCGATAAGCACCTGGAAGTGATCGTGGACGACAGCCAGCTCTCGCTCGCCATCGGCAAGAAGGGCCAGAACGTGCGGCTGGCGGCCAAGCTGCTGGGCTGGAAGATCGACATCAAGAGCGAAGAAGAGAAGCGGCAGGAGGTGGAGCTGCAGATGCAGGCCCTGGTGGGCTCCTCCAACACGCCGCTGGACCGTGTCGAGGGCCTGGGCGAGGGCATCATCGAGAAGCTCATTGAGGCGGGTGTGACCACGGTGGAGGCGCTCGCCGACATGACTCCGGAGCAGTTGGAGGCCATCAACGGCATTGGCCCCAAGACAGTGGAAAAAATCAGCATTGCGGTTAATAATTACTTTTCCAGCTTAGAGGCAGGGGAAGCAGCGGTCGAGGAAGGGGCTGAGCCAGCGGCGGAAGAGCCCGCGGCGGCCGAAGAAGCGGCCCCGGAGGCGGTCAGTCCGGAAGCGGAAGAGGCTGCGGCCACAGAAGAGACTGTGGAGTCCTCCGCGCCGGAGGGAGTCGAGAGTGCTCCCGCCGCCGATGTGGCCGAGGTCCCGACCGAGAGCGACGAACTCCCCGAGGGCGAGGCGCCGGCTTCAAAAGAGCCGGAAGAGCCAAAGTCCGAAGACTCGGCGGAGAAGTAAAGCTGAGTTTGAGTGCGCGACCGCCGCGGGCGCGCCAACATCCAATCACTATCAACCCGAAATACCGTGAGGCTGCGATGAAGACTTAACGGAAATTCGGAGAAACAAAGGGCGGATGCAACCGAAGGTTCGAATCAACGATCTGGCCAGGGAGCTGGAAGTCAAGAGCAAGGAAATCCTCGATCTCCTTCCCTCCGTTGGCGTCGCCGAAAAGAAGACCCACTCCAGTTCCATCGAAGCGGACGAAGCGGAGAAGGTGCGGCAGCACTTTACCGCTCATCGGGAAGCTGCGCCTGCGAAGGATACGCGTGCCGGCCGGGCGGGCGCCGAGGAGATCAAGCCGAAATTCGACCTCTCCCACATTTCCAAGCCCGGCGACGTGCTGAAAGCGATCCAACAGGGAACGCAGCCGGCCCCCGCGCGGCCTGCAGTACATGCTCCGGAAGCGCCGGCGCGCCCGGCGGCATCCGTGGCGCCACGTCCGGCTGCCCCCGCAGTGCCGCCCCCGCCGCCGATCGCGGCCTAACCAGCGGCTGCCACGGTTGTTCCGACCGCGCCGCCGGTGCATCGTCCGGTAATTGCAACGCCAGTTATTCCGCCTCTCGCGCCGCAAGCTGCGCCGCCGGCCGTGCCGATGCAGGAAGCCGCGCCCATGGCGCCGCCGCCGTCCGAAGTTGTGGTGACGCCACCGCCACTGCTACGGGCGGCAGTTCCTGCTGTACCCCCACAATCTATGACTCCTCCGCTCGCAAAAGTTCCGCCGCCGGCACAGGCACATCCGCCCAAGCCGGGAGCGCCTCCCACTGCGCCTCCCGGGTCTGGCCGACCGGTGCGGCGCGTGATCATGCCGCAGACCGGCCCCCGGCCGGTTTACCTGGCTCCGCCGCCGCAGCCACCGCGTCCGCAACCGACCGCGCAAGGCCGGCCGGCGCCCGGACGCCCGGTCCCGGGGCAGCCGATTTTCCAGCGTCCGCGTCCCTCGGCGCCCGGCACGCGCCCGCCGTTGCGGCCCGGCGAGCGTCGTCCCATGCATCCCACGCGGCAGTCGCCCACCGGCGCCCGCCCGCTGGGAGTGGGACCGGGCTTGCCGCCGCCTTCAGCGCGTCCCGCGGGACGTCCCGGCGCGCCGGCACGGCGTCCCGGACAGCGTTACGTTCCGCGCGGAATCAAAGAAGGCCCGATGAAGGGCTTCAGACCGCCGCCGCGCATGGACGCGGCCTCGGCGGAGCCGCTGCCCATCAGCCGCAACATCATCATCACCGAAGGCATCAGCGTGAAGGACCTGGCGGAGAAGGTGGGCGTGCGGGCCAAGGACGTGATCTCACGGTTGCTGGCGCGCGGCGTAATGGCCACCGTCAACCAAACGCTCGATGCCGAGCTGGCGCGGGATTTGGCGCGGCAGTTCGGAGCCGACGCCGTGGTCATCACATTTGAAGAAGCCGCTGCCAAGGAAGCCGCCGAGGAGTTTACCGGCGGTGAAGAAGCGGCGGGGCAGGAAGTGCCGCGTCCGCCGGTGGTTACCATCATGGGCCACGTGGACCACGGCAAAACCAAGCTGCTGGATGCCATCCGCAAGACCAACGTCGCCGAAGGCGAAGCCGGGGGGATCACGCAGCACATCGGCGCTTACAAGGTGCAGATCGTCGATCAGCAATCGCCGGCCTACGGGCGGGAGATCGTGTTCCTCGACACCCCGGGCCACGAGGCGTTCACGCGCATGCGCGCCCGCGGCGCCAAGGTCACCGACATCGTGGTGCTGGTGGTGGCGGCCGATGACGGCGTGATGCCGCAGACGCTGGAGGCCATCGACCACGCCAATGCCGCCAAGGTGCCGATCATCGTGGCGCTGAACAAGGTTGATAAGCCCGAAGCCAATCCCGAGCGCGTGAAGAAGCAACTCGCCGACCGCGGCCTGGTGCCGGAGGACTGGGGCGGGCAGACGGTGTTCGTGGAGGTTTCCGCCAAGCAGAAGACGAACCTCAACCTGCTGATGGAGATGATCTGCCTGGTCGCCGACCTGCAAGAGCTGAAGGCGGCTCCCGATCATCCCGCAACCGGCGTGGTGATCGAGGCCAAGCTGGATCGCGGCCGCGGCAACGTGGCCACCGTGCTGGTGCAGAACGGCACCCTGCGCATCGGGGACTATTTTGTTATGGGCAACGTGTTCGGACGCGTGCGCGCCATGTTCGACGATCGCGGCAATGCCATGGAAGAGGCGCCGCCCTCGACGCCGGTCGAGGTGCTGGGACTGGAAGGCCTGCCGCAGGCGGGCGACCAGATGGTGGTGGTGGCCGAGCGCGACAAGGCGCGCGAGGTGGCCCAGTACCGCGAGCAGAAAGCCCGCGAGGCGCAACTGGCCAAGAGCACACGCGTCTCGCTGGAAGGCCTGGCGGAACAGATCAAGGCCGCGGGCGTCAAGGAACTGCCCATCATCCTCAAGGGCGACGTGCAGGGCTCGGTGGAAGTGCTGTCCGACATGCTGGGCAAGCTGTCCAGCGACAAGGTGAAGATCAAGGTGCTGCACGCCAGCGTGGGCGCCATCACCGAGACCGACGTGCTGCTGGCTTCGGCGTCGGACGCGGTCATCATCGGCTTCAATGTGCGTCCGGAACGAAAAGCGCAGGAGATCGCGGACCAGGAAAACGTGGAGATCCGCCTGCACACCATCATCTACGAGCTGCAGGACGAAATGAAGAAAGCCATGGTCGGCTTGCTCGAGCCCACCATCAAGGAGCATCACCTGGGCCGGGCCGAAGTGCGGGAGACCTTCCGCATTCCCAAGGTGGGCACCGTGGCCGGCTGCTATGTGCAGGACGGCACCATCAAGCGCGACTCCGAAGTGCGGCTCGTACGCGACGGAGTGCAGGTCTTCAAAGGCAAGATCAGTTCGCTGCGCCGCTTCAAGGAAGACGTGGCGGAAGTCCACAACGGCCTGGAGTGCGGTATCTCCATTGCCAACTATGGCGACGTCAAGATCGGCGACGTGATCGAGGCCTTCGTGACTGAGCGCATCGCGGCCGAAGTGCCGGCGTAAAGGCAGTCGCCAGTAGCCAGTAGTCAGTCGCCAGTTCGAATTCGTCAGCGACTGGCGACCGGCAACTGGCAACTGGCAACTGATGCCCATCGCCTTCCTCACCCTCGAACTGCGCATCGAAGGCGCGCAATCTCTGAAAGACAAGCGCCAGGTCCTGCGCAGCATGAAGGACAAACTGCGCAACAAGTTCAATGTGTCCGTCGCCGAGCTCGATGCCAGCGACCTCTGGCAGCGCGCCACCATCGGCGTGGTCTCCCTTTCCGGCTCGCAGGACTATCTCGCCGGCCTGATGCAGAACGTGGAACGGGCAGCGGGGCGGATCGCCTCGTCCACGGGAGCGGAGATCACGGACTCGTTCGTGGAATTCCTCTAGTCTCTCGCGCCGTGCGGTGCCGAAAGTAACTTTTCGCGACTCCGCACGTCTGTTATTCTCTTGAGTTTTTCCTGGGAGCGAAAACATGCCGGAGCGCCGCGGGCGTGAATATCACATGCAGCGCCTGGCGGAAGCGTTGCGCGACGAGATCGGCGCCATCCTGGAAGGCGAGCTGGCGGATCCACGCATCGGCCTCGCCACCGTCAGCGAGGTGCAGTTGGCGCCGGACGGGCGCTCGGGGCGCGTGTTCGTGGCGGTGGCCGGCGATGAGAAGGAGGCGCGGGAGACCATGGCCGGCATCGAGTCGGCCAAAGGTTTCATCCGCCACGAGCTGGGGGAGCGCCTGCAACTGCGGCACGTGCCGGACTTGCATTTCCTGCTCGACCAATCGGAGGAGTACGGGGCACGCATTGATCAACTGCTGGATCGAGTCAAGAAGCGGAGGCTCTGAGCCGGGAAGTACGGGGCCATGCTGAACCAAGTGCTGGAGTGCGTCGCGGCGAGAGAGCGGTTCCTGCTGACCTCGCACGCGCGGCCCGACGGTGACGCCGTGGGTTCGGCGCTGGCCTGCGGCCAGATCCTGCGCAGCCTGGGCAAGCAAGCCGATGTGGTGCTGAGCGACGGCGTCCCCTACATCTACCGCCCGCTGCCCTACGCCGACCAGGTAGTGCAGGCCAACCTGGTCAACGGCCACTACGAGGCCGCCATCGTCCTGGAGTGCGACAGCCTGGCGCGCACGCGGCTGGAAGGCCTGGAGCCCAATTTCATCATCAACATCGATCACCATTACAGTGGGAAGCTGTTCGGCCACGTCAACTGGATTGATCCCCAGGCGTGCGCCACCGCGGAGATGATCTACCGCCTGGGCCGCGAGGCCGGGGTGAAGATCACCAAAGAGATCGCCACCTGCCTCTACACCGCGGTCATGACTGACACCGGCTCGTTCCGCTTTGCCGGAACCAGCGACCGGACCTTCGCCCTGGCGGGGGAACTGGTGCGCTGCGGCGCCGATCCGGTGCAGTGCGCCCAGAACGTGTACTTCGCCAACCCCACCTCGAAGATGCGCCTCTTGGGCTCGGCGCTCTCCACCCTGCATCGCGAAGGCAGCGTGGTGTGGATGCATATCACCCGGGCGCAGATCAACGACTGCGGCGCCTTCGATGAAGATGCTGAAGGGCTCGTCAACTACGCCCTCTCCATCGCCGGCGTGCAGGTGGCGGTGTTCTTCCGCGAGATGCCGGACCGGCGCTATCGCGTGAGCCTGCGCAGCAAAGGTGCTGTAAACGTGGCTGCGGTGGCCGAGACCTTCGGCGGAGGAGGGCACGCCAATGCCAGCGGGTGCTCGCTCGATGGACCGCTATCGGTCGCGACGGAACGGGTGCTGGCGCAGGTGCGGCTGCGGCTCGCCCAGCGTCCAGAAGCTTCCGCCGAGTGATGGCCCAGCCCGCTCTGGCTGTTACACTCCACAACATGTCGCGGCGCAGGACCACGCTGATCGAACTCATAACCATCGCGGGCTTCTGCGCCTTCCTCTTCTATTTTGGCTTGTCGGCCTTCGGGCTGGTGGGCGCGGACGAACCCAGATACGCGCAGATCGCGCGCGAGATGCTGGCGCGCCGCGACCTGGTCACGCCCACGCTCTACGGCAAGCCGTGGCTGGAAAAACCGCCGCTCTACTACTGGCGGGCGATGGAGTCGTACTGGGCGCTCGGGGTGAGCGACTGGGCTGCGCGCCTGCCCTCGGCGACTACGGCCAGCTTCATGGTCGCGGTGATCTATTTTTTCCTGCGGCGCTTCCGGCCGGGCTCCCAACTCAATGGCGCGTTGATGACTGCTGCCTCCGCCGGCGTGATCGGGTTCGCGCGCGGCGCCGGCACGGACATGCTATTGGCTGCGGCATTCGTCGTTGGCATGCTGGCATGGTTCGCGTCGTATGCCGCTGAGCGCCGGCTGTGGCTGCTCCTTTTCTATCTCTTCATGGCTTTCGGAGCGCTGGCCAAGGGACCGGTGGCGCCGTTGCTGGCGGCGCTGATCATCGCAATCTTCGCTTTGGTGCAGCGCGATGTGCGGCTAGTTACGCGCACGCTTTGGCTGCCCGGCATCCTGCTGTTCCTCGCGGTGTCGCTGCCGTGGTATGTGGCGGTGCAGCTTCAGAACCCGCAGTTCCTGCGGGAGTTCATCTTCCAGCACAATCTCGGACGCTTTGCCAGCAACATGTATCACCACAAGCAGCCGTTCTGGTACTTCGTTCCGGTATTGCTGCTGGGCGTAATGCCGTGGACGGGGCTGGTGATTGCGGGATGGATTGAGACAATCAAGGAATGGCATGAGCAGCCAATGCCCCACCCAAGCAAAAGAGGCTTGGGTGGGGCACCCACTGAACGAGAAGGTACATTGTCAAGGTTTCTGCTGATCTGGACGGCAATCATACTGGTGTTCTTTTCGATCTCCGCGTCGAAGTTGCCGGGATACATCCTGCCAGCGATTCCGCCGAGCACAATCCTCGCCGCGACGTGGGTCGCTCGGCGGGAGAGGCTAAGCTGGCTGGTGATCATCGCTCAGGCGGCGCTTTCCGGAGCGTTGCTGGCCCTTGCGGTGCTCTATCCCAACCTGCTGTTGTACGGCCGTCACATTCCGAGTGAGTGGCGCTTGCTCGCGCTGGGGGCTGGCTCGCTTGTATTCGTTGCGACTGTGAGTACTCTGGCACGCAAAGGCCCTGCCTTCTTGCGACTGGTGGTACTTGCGCCGGTCATCGTGGGCTTGGCCTTCCTGCTTCGCATCGGCGCTCCGGCGATCGACAACGTGCTCTCCGCCCGGCCGGTGGCGCGCGAGATCACCCAGATGGAAGGCCACCCGGTCGAGGTCGCGGTGTCCAACGCCTCTCGTGAGACCGAATACGGACTGGCCTTCTACCGCAACCAGCCCATCCCGCGGTATGAGCGCGGCGAGGTTCCGGCGCAGGATCATCTGGTGGTCGTGCCTGAAGCCTACGCCGACGAATTCGTGAAAGCAGTGCGTCCGCGACGCGCTTCGCGCTTGGGCAGCTTCACGCCGCAGCGGCTGGAGTTCTATTGGGTCTCGACACCACCACCCATGCCGATGGAGCATCAGCACTGAGTACCAAGTACCAAGTACCGAGTACCGAGTACCAAGTACCAAGTACCAAGGAGCGGCCTCTTTTCGCCGAGTCGCGGACCGCTCAATCGCGAAGGCTGACTGTTGGCGCGCTCATGACAAATGCCGCTGGTAGATGTTTTGTACTCGGTACTTGCTACTTGGTACTTGGTACTCGGTACTTGGTTTTCCCCCGAACCACGCACTAGACTCGTGTTTCCGGCGGAATTGGGCCATACTCCGGCCTCAGCGCCAGCTATGGAGATTGTCGATCTCAGACATTTCGGGTCGGTGGACCTGCGTCCGCTGCTGGAGAAGGAATCCCAGCAGTGGTCGGAGGCGCTGGCCTGGGACTACCGCGGCTCGGCGGAGATGATCCTGCGCTACGTGGACGCCAAGATCCTCCCGGGCTACGCGGCAGTGTCGCAGGGGCGGGTCTGCGGCTACACCTTCTTCGTGTACGAGGGCAGCAAGGGAGTGATCGGCGATCTGTACGTGGAGAACGGCGGGCGCGATGGCGGCCACCAGGCGCGGGCGCTCGAAGAACAACTGCTGACCCACGTGATTGAGACGCTGCAGCACTCGCCCGGCATCCACCGGGTGGAAGCGCAGTTGCTCATGCATCCTGCCGACGCCGTGGCCCGGCCGTTCCTGGAGGAAGGATTCCACCGCCATCGCCGGCTGTTCATGGTGTGGCCGTTGAACGGCGGACGCGAGCCGTTCGCGGCGCCGGCCATGCCTCCGGAGCTCCAGGTGCGGCGCTGGGTGGAGGGCGACTTCGGCAGCGCTGCCACGGTGATCACCGTCGCCTACCGCAACCATGTGGATTCCGAGATCAACGACCAGTACCGCACCGTCAGCGGCTCGCAGCGCTTCCTCAACAACATCATCCGCTTTCCCGGCTGCGGCGCCTTCGACAACGATTCCTCGCTGGTGGCGATCCACCGGCCTTCGAAGACCATGGTGGCGCTGATCCTGTGCTCGCGCGTCAAGGACGACGTCGGCCACGTCACCCAGGTGTGCGTGGTACCGGAACAGCGCGGACGCGGCCTCGGCGAAGGCCTGCTGCTGGCTTCCGCGCAAGAGCTGCGCCGCCGCCGCTTCAGTTCACTCTCGCTGACGGTCACGGAAGCGAACACACGCGCTGTGGAACTCTACAAAAGGCTCGGCTTCCACGTGGCGCGGGTGTTTGATGCGTTTGTATGGGAAGGGTGAGGAATCTCAGGATCGAGTGATCGGGTCATCGGGTCATCGGGTGATCTGTCTTTCAAATGACCCGATGAGCCGATCTCCCGATCACCCGATTGTCCAATTACTCAATGCCTCAACAGCCACATCACCCATCCTGCCGCGATCGTTCCCACCACGAAGAACACGAAGCACTTGGCGCCGTACTTGATCATCTCGCGCTGTTCGCCGCGCTGGGTGATGCCAAACACGATGGACGCGAACAAGGCGAAGATCAGGGCGGCGGAGAAGTGGGAAAGCTGCAGGGTTTGGGTGGTCATTTTTTCTTTCCCATGGCGATGTCGTAGGCATCCACAGCGCTGATGATGTTGAGCAGCCCGGCGACAATGATGTACTTGGTGCCGTAGTCGGCGGTGGCCAGGTTGATGGCGCCGAGGCCGATGCCCAGCCCGCGGGCCACGATGTACAGCCCGCCGGCGCCCAGGTCGCCCACGAATCCCAGGATGTCCAGGATGTCGCCGGTGTTGAACGCGTAGACTTTGCCTTCCATCAGGACGCCGAGCACGAACATCGCGACCACCGAGATCATCATCAGCAGGCCGCGTCCCCAGCGCTTCTGGATCAAGTGGCCGGCGCCGGGAATTAGCCAGCCCAGGGCGGGCGCGAACAGCGACATCATGGTGAGAGGCTGCGGTGGTGCTTTGGCGGTGCTCTTCGCGGTGTGGGATTCGGCCACGTTGCTCTTGTCTCCTGCCATCAGATGATCACGATCTCCCGCTGGATTCTGCCCGTGACTTCGGCGGAGTCCGCCCGCACCAGCACGTCCACCTCGCTGCGCACGCCGAACTCGGGCAGGTAGATGCCGGGCTCGATGGAGAAGCAGGTGTTGGGCAGGATGGTGCGCTCGTCGCGGGTTTCGAGGTTGTCCATGTTGGGTCCGTTGCCGTGCACCGACGTGGCGATGGAGTGGCCGGTCCGGTGGATGAAGTTTGGCCCGTAGCCGGCGCGGGTGATGTGCTCGCGGGTGGCTTCGTCCACCTGCCAGCCGGCGATGGGGCGTCCCATGGCCTTGGCGTCCTGCACCGTCTTGACCCCGACATCACGCGCCCCGCAGACCACCTCGAAGATCTGCCGTATGCGGTCGCTGGGCGCCTTGCCCACGAACCCCGTCCAGGTGATGTCGTAATAGACGGCGCCCGGCGTCTGCATCTTCCCCCAAATATCGAGCAGGACAAAGTCACCCTCGCGGATCGGCTTGGAAGATTCGGCCGTGGGCGAGTAGTGCGGGTTGCCGCTGTTGGCGTTCACCGCCACGATCGCCGGATCGTTCTCGTTGGTCAGGCCCTCGCGGCGGCAGGCCTCGTCAATCCACTGCTGGATGGCAAACTCGTCTGCGCCTTTCCCGTTGCGCACGCGGCGTCCAATCTCGCGGAAGGCTTCTTCGGTGATGCGGTCGATGGCATCACGCGCGGCGAAGTGCGAGCGCACCTGCTCGTCGGTCCAGGTGGCCTCGAAGCGCGAGACCAGGTCGCCCGAGCTGACGATCTCCTTGCCGAAGCCGCGCACCAGCTCGATGGTGCCCGCATCCACCAGCCCGATGTAGGGGATCTGGTTGTTGGGCGAGTACTCCATGGCGAGGGTGCGATAGGGCGCGACCATCGAGCGCAGGTTCTCCTGCTGCTCCTGCCAGGAGGAGTACTCGAGCTTGCGTCCGGGGAGCGAGTCGAGGTGCCCGGCTTCGATGCGGTGCACCAGCTTCACCGGCTCGCCCTGAGCCGGGATCAGGTAATACCAGCGCCGGGTCACGAACAGGCTCTCCGCCAGGCCGAGCACGCGATACGCGATGGGGTCGCGATGATGGTGATCGTAGAAGAGCCAAGCGTCGAACCGCTGTTCGCGCAGGGCTGCTTGGATGTCCTGGAGGTTCATGCGCTAGAAGTCTATTTAATCACAGAGAGCGCAGTTTCGGGGGAACGCGACGTAGCGCCGGCATCTTGCCGGCTGTCCTGAGGGCGCAGGGTCCCCATCGCGCCCGATGTTGGCGTGATGGGGTGCTGGTCCCGCCCTCAGCGGTTCCAGCGTGGGCGAGACGGGGTCCCCGGCGCGCCCGGTTTTGGCGCGTTGGGGTGTCCGAGAGGCCCACGCGACAGCCGCCGGGGACCGGGGTCCCCAGAACGCCCGGTTTTGGCGTTCTGGGGTGGGAGACGGCGGCGCTACAGCCACCGAGCTCCCAGATACAGCAGAAACGCCTCGTCCGCTGTTTACTCGGACGCCACGACCACCCCCCCGGGTCCCCTCTATTGGAATCATCAGCTTACGGGATATCCCGACTCGGGGACCATGAAACCAAAGGGGTTATATGGAAAATCTTGAGCCATAAGGACTTGCAATTACTGTTAGGCAATCTGTTTACTGATGCTATGTCATATGGAATAAGGCTGTCAAGGGGAATTTGGGTTCCGAGTCCGCTACGATATGCCCGGAATCTGCTAGGAGCGAACGGAGCAGCCCGTTACACGGGAAAGTGGAGACATGACAAGTCTCCTACTCTCCCGTAGCTCGGTTCAGGCGTTCTTGTTGTCAGTTTATGCGTCTGCTCTTACGCGAGTACCGGCTCATTTCTGCGCCAAGAGGGACCGGGCGTATTGAAGCTCGGGCCGGTCTCCGTCGGCATGTTCGCAGATGGCCAGCAGCTTGGCGTAATACGTTTTCGCTTTCTCGTTGTCGCCGGAAAGCTTGGCCGCACGCGCGGCGCCTGACAGTGCGTTGAAACGATTTGGGGCCGTGCGCAGCGTCGCTTCGAATTCCACCACCGCCTGGGCCGGCTGCTTCAGTTCCAGCAACATCTCCCCAAGAAGCTCGCGAGCCGGCAGGATGACTCCCGGGGTGACATTCTGTTTGTCGGTCCTGTCTTCGTGGTCGGCGGCAGAACGCATCTGCTGCAGGGCCTCCTCGCGCTTGCCCTCAGCCAGCGCTATCCAGGCAGCTGCGCTCTCGCGCTGGATGTCCACCTGGTCGGCCCAGTACTTGTCGTTCCCCTGGGTGAGGGTGTCACGAATGGAAGCGAGCTGCTGCAAGTCCTTTCGCGCAGCTTCGGTGCCGCCGATATGTGATGCGCCGAGGGCCCGGGCGAAATGCAGATTCGCCTCCGTCCAGGCGTAACGCCCGCCGGGGAATGTATTCGTCGGCACCGGCAGCGCTGCCGCTTCGGCCCAGCGATGTCGCTCCACGGCGTAGCGCGCGGGTGACGTCCCCGTGGCATAGAGCCAGTTCATATACTGCGGATCGTCTGGCCGGCCCGGCGGCGGTGCTTCCAGCGCCTTTTTCGCCTCACGGTCCTGGGCCCCTTGGAGGTACGCATAGATCAGGTAATCCTTCGCGTGCAGCTCGTTGCCGGGTGCGTTGTTTTTCTGGGCCGAGGCCGCCGAGGCGAGGTTGGAATCGATGGACTCCTGCCACAAGCCGAGCCGGGTGAAAATGTGCGACGGCATGTGAAGGGCGTGCGGCGAGTCTGGGGCGATCTTTGCATAACGCCGCGCCGCATCCAGGGCCCTGTCCGCCAGCGGCGGGTAGTCGTAGGCGTGGATGATGTAGTGGGCCACTCCCGGGTGCTGTGGCTGCTCGACAAAAATCTTCTCCAGGATTGCGCCGGCCTTTTTCTGATTCGCATACGTCTTGTCGGTGGGAGGCGCGGTGGCGAGCAGTGCGAGCGCATGGAAAACCGCCGCTTCATGGTCATCGGGGTAGCGCGCTTGCATCTGCTCCATCGCCTTTTCATAAGCCAGGGCGCGAGTGCGATGGTCGAGCTTGTCGCTGTCCTTGTAAAACGTCTCGATGGCGGCGATGTAGTCGCGTTCGCGCTGCGTTTTGGCGCCGACTGACTTCGCTTTCTCCAGGGCCGCCACACCTGCTTTCAGGTCCGCCGGGCCGGGTGCTTCCCAGATAGGATGGTAGTGCGTCATGGCAATTCCCCAGTAGGCCATGCCGCACGCGGGATCTTTCTCCGCCACAGCAGCAAAGGTATCGCTGGCTTTCTCGTACCAAAAAGAATGGAGCATCGCTACGGCGGTGCTGAATTGCGGCTGGACCGCTGGGTCGCAGGAAACCGGGAAATTCACTTTGCCGAGTTTCCCCGGGTCGCCTGCGGGGTGCTCATGTTGGGCAACAGCTGGTGCCACGAATGTCGCGCAGACGGCGGCAATCAGCACCATGGAAATCAAGGTGAGTCGGTTCATGCTGGCCTCCTTGGTTGCTAGTAGGACCTTTTGGAATGGAAACGCCGACTATTCAGGAGGGAATCTTGCCCTGTATTCTGCGTCGCGACCGCCACCGAAGTCAAGCAAGGCGTCAAGGCAGACACACACTCGGCGGTTAGCAGCGTGCATTGGCCGGTTAGTCGGCTACACGTGGAAGTGATTTTGTTCGCAACCAATCATCGACGCTTGTGGGGATTCCTCCGAGCCACGGCCCACTCGGAAGAAATTTCGCCATTTTCTGAGTTTGCTGCGCAAGGATGGGGCACCCGCTGCTAGTGAGATAATGGCTTCGCTTAGCGAATCGGAGGACACATGCCCATCAGCGAACTGCTCTTGCCCGAATTTGATGACGAGATGAAGAAGACACGCACGACGTTGGAGCGGGTTCCAGCCGACAAGCCCGACTTCGCTCCGCATCCCAAGTCCATGCCGCTGGGCAAGCTGGCGCCCCATGTGGCGCAGCTCGCCGGCTTCGGAGTGAGCGTTTTGACGGCTCCCGAGCTGGACTTTTCCAAGGGCGAGTACAAGCCGTTGCCGCTGGAGTCGGCGGCGCAGCTCGTCAAGGTCTTCGATGAAGGCGCAGCCAAGGTCCGCAGCGCCCTTGCCGCCCTGCCGGACGAGGCCTGGAAGCAGAACTGGAAGCTGCTTTTCGCGGGCAAGACTATCTTCGACGGGACACGTTTTCTTGCCTACCGGCAGATGTTCCTCAACCACATCGTGCATCACCGCGCCCAGCTCGGCGTATACCTGCGTCTGAACGGCCAGCCGGTGCCGTCAATCTACGGCCCGTCGGCCGATGAGACTCTGGGCTTCTGATTCTGAGATTCGCTTGTATGGACTGTCATCCTGAGCGCAGCGAGGGATCCTGGTTTGCTCCAAAACCAAGATTCCTCGGTCGCAGAACCGGCGACCTCGGAATGACAACTAACGATGATTAACGCTGCGCGCCAGCACCTTGCGCTGGTGGTTCTTCCGCGAAGAACGGCGCCCACTGCTCGCGGCGCGGCGCAGGCGTTACCAGGCTCACCAGCACCAGGGAAAGCAGCGAAATAATCACTGCCGGGAAGATGGCGTCGTGCGCCAGCCAGTTCGCAGGCAGCAGCAGAGCGCCGCCGCGCTGCGCGATCAACTGCTGTACGTTCCAGAAGATGGTGACGGCGGTGCCCAGGATGATCGACGTGACGGCCGCGGCCGCGGTCACGCGCTTCGAGAAAAACGCTCCCATCACCACCGGCGTGATGGCCGCCGAATAGATGGTGTAGGCGTAGAGCGCCATGGCCAGGATCGACGTCCACACCACGCCTTGCAGGAGCGCGAAGATCCCCAGCAGGAGGATGATGACGCGCGAGACCAGCAGCACGTTGCGGTTCGAGGCGTTTTTATTGATGAAGCGGGTGTAGACGTCATTGACCAGGTTGGTCGCCGGCGAGAACAGGTAGTTGTTGCCGGTGGAGATCACCTTGGAGAAAACCGCGCCCATCAGCAGCGCGCCGATGAACGGCGGCAGCCCGTGGCGGGCGGTGAAGGGGATGGTCTCGCGCGGGCGGGCCGACAGTTCAGGGTTGTACAGGAACATCGCGGCGCCCAGGACGGCGATGGCGACGACCAGGGTCTCGAGCACGAACGTGCCGATGATCCAGCCGACCACGGCGGTGCGCGCGTCTTTCGGCGTCTTGGCCGAGAAAAATTTCTGGTACATGCTCTGGTTGCCGAGCATGAGCAGGAAGGTCGGCAGGAAAAACTCCCAGGCCTTGGTGAATGCTGTGGCTGTGCCCTGGTTCACGCCGTGGACGAAGCCGAAGCGTCCGAACCACTGGAAGTATTCCCGCGGGAGCGCGGCGTGCAGTCCCGCCGATCCGCCGACGCGGTGGAGCAGCACGGGAACGGCGATGCACGAGGTGACGGTGATCAGCAGGCCGATCAGCAGATCCATGTAGGCGACCGAGGCCATACCAGCCAGCGCGGTGAAAACGATGACAAAGGTCGCGATGATGATCATGCCCAGCGCGTGCGAGTTCTCCGGCGCAAAGCCGAAGGTCTGCACCGCCACCTGGTCGAGCCCGGGGAAGATGAGGTGGAGGATATCGCCGCCGCCCTTGAACTGGTAGGACGTGATCGCCGTGTAGGCGAACAGGATGGCGATGGTGCCGAGGACGCGCGCGGCCGTGTGGTAGCGGGTCTCGAGCAGGTCGGGGATGGTGAACTGCGCGAACTTGCGGGCGCGCGGCGCGACAAAATAGATGATCAGCAGGCCGGCCCATCCGCCCGCCGGCTGCCACAGCGCGGCAAAGCCGTTCTTGAAAGCGTTCTCCGCGCCGGCGAAGAGCGAGCCCGCGCCGATCCACGAGGAAAGGAGCGTGAAGATCAGGACCACGGCGGGCAGCGAGCGTCCGGCGACCAGGAAGTCGGCCTTGGTCTTGACCGTACGCATGCGGCTCAGGCTGACCGCCAGCAGCGCCGCCACGATGATGGCGAGGATGACGATGTAGAGGTTCATTTGCGAGTACCGAGTACCGAGTACCAAGCAGTGCAGCGTTAACTGTGAAGCCGTCTCCGCAGTTCCCCGGCGGACATGCCAGCTATACAAATCACCTTGTTTCGGCTGGTCTCACCCGCGGCTATGGTAATGGAGGAGCGCGAGACTTTCAAAAGTTCCGCCAGAAACTCGATGCAGGCTTCATTGGCGCGGCCTTCGACGGGTGGCGCGGTGAGCGCCAGCTTGAGAGCGTTGCCGAGCTCGCCTACGATGGCATTCTTGCGGGCGCGTGGCTGCACGCGCACGGCGAAAGTGGCGCCTTGGGGCGTGTTGCGGATCGAGATCACTTCAGCGGCCTTGGACCGAAGATGGCCGTGCCGACGCGCACGCAGGTCGAGCCTTCTTCGATTGCGATCTCGAAATCGTGCGACATGCCTATGGAGAGCATATCCATGCCGACGGCGGGGAGCCTGCGGGCGGCGATCTGGTCGCGCAATTCGCGTAAGCTGCGGAAATACGGCCGCCCGGCTTCGGGATCTTCCGTGAAGGGCGGGATGCTCATCAGGCCGCGAAACTCGAGGTGCTCCAGGCGCGGCGCGGCTCCGAGCAGCGCTTCGAGCTCGGGCGAATCCGGGACCACGCCGCTCTTCGCGGCTTCGCCGCCGGCATTGATTTCGATCAAGACTGGCAGGCGCTTGCCGTTCTTCTTGGCCGCGACATTCAGCCCTTCCGCCAGGTGGAGCGAGTCGACGGAATCAATCCCGGCAAAAATCTGTGCGGCTTTCGCGGCCTTGTTGGATTGCAGGTGGCCGATGAGGTGGAAGTCGATGCCCGGCAGATCGGTCAGCGCCGGCGCTTTTTCCGCGAACTCCTGTACGCGGTTCTCCCCGAACAGCCGCTGGCCGGCGGCGTAGGCTTGGCGAATGATCTCCGGCGGGAAGGTTTTCGTCACCGCCATCAGCGCGATATCTTCCGGACGCCGGCCGGCTCGGCGGGCAGCCTCGGCGATGCGCTGGCGCACGCGGGCGAGATTGGCGGCAATCGACAGAAAAAACGCCACGGATCACACGGATGAATACTGATAATTCAGAACGAATTCAAAAACCGTTGTAATCCGTGCGGAATCCGTGAAAATCCGTGGCCTGCCTTTCTTGAATCACATGATCGCCGTCGGCGGCGCGGGTTCATCGGGGCTGCCGGCGTTGGCCAGCGGCAGCTTGACCATGACCGCGATCAGCGCGGCCAGCCCGATCAGGCCGGAAATCCAGGCATTCCCGGGCGAGAGCTGGAACAACTGGGCGGCGCCGCCGTGCGACAATTTTTGCGCGATGATGGCGGCGATCATGATGCCGCACAGCGCCTCGCCGGCGATGAGGCCGGAGGCGGTGAGCACGCCGGCGTTATCCACGCGAGCTTTCTGGGCATCGTTCAAGCCGCGGCGGTCGCGCAGCACGTCGGTGATCCAGCGCACCACCCCGCCGACGAAGATGGCGAAGGTGGTCTCCAGCGGCAGATACATGCCGACGGCGAACAGCATGGGGCTGCGCACCTGCACCAGGATCGCCGCGAACCCCAGGAAGATGCCGACCACCACGAGCGGCCACGCCATGTTGCCGCCGACGATGCCTTGCGCCAGCATCGCCATCAGTCCGGCTTGCGGCGCCGAAAGCGCGGCACTGCCGAAGGTGTAGGCCTTGTGCAGCATCATGAGCGGGAAGAACAGCACCATGCTGGCGACGACGATGCCGAGCAGGTCGCCGATCTGCATCTTCGAGGGCGTGCCGCCCAGGATGTGTCCGACTTTTAGGTCCTGCAGCATCTCGCCGGCGACGGCGGAAGAGACGCACACCACCGCCGCCACGCCCAGCACCGCGGCCACGCCGCTCGGTCCCTTGACGCCCATCGCCACCATCAAGAGCGCGGCCACCACCAGCGTGCACAGCGTGAGGCCCGACACCGGATTGTTCGAGGAGCCGATCATCCCGCACAGGTTGCCGGAAACGGCGGCGAAGAAGAAGCCGAGGATGATCATGACGATGGCCGCGACCACCGCTCCCGGCAGCGTGCCCGCGAAGTAGAAATAGAGCGCGATCATGCAGAGGAAGACGGCGGCGATTCCGGCGAAGACGACTTTCGCGTTCAAGTCATGTTCGGTGCGGTCGGTGACCGCCTGGTGCGCGGTGGCGGACTTCTTCAGGTCGTGGATGGCGCGCTTCATGCCGAGGCCGAGCTGGGCGCGCATGCGGAACAGCGTGAATCCTGCGCCCACCAGCATTCCGCCCACCGCGATGGGCCGCACGATGGAGTACCACATATTGAAGGCCAGCGCGCCCCAACTCATGGTGGTTCCAGGAGGAAGGTTGGCTTGGATCCCAGGTCCAAGGAAATAGACGAGGAGTGGCACCAGCAGTCCCCACGCCAGCACGCCGCCGGCGAAGTTGAGCGCGGCCAGGCGCGGTCCGATGATGAAGCCGACCCCGAGATAAGCCGGGCTGATGGCCGGCGTCGAGAACGTGGTTAGGCCGCCGGTGGCGACCATGGGTTCGCTGGCGCTGCGCCCGATGCGCAGGCCGTTCAGCATGGCCGGTATCTTCACCAGCACGGTGCGCGTGTACCAGAACAGGTTGATCTGCGAAAGGAAGTACATGACGGCGCCGAATCCCATGTTGGCGAACAGGATCTTGGCGGCGCGGGCGCCCTGCTGGCCGGCCTTGTGGATTTCAGAAGCGGCCACGGACTCGGGAAACGGAAGCTCCGCGTCCTCGACCATCACGCGGCGGAGGAGCGTGACAAACAGGATGCCGAGCGTTCCACCCACCGCCATCAGCGCCACCGACGGCCAATAGGCGTGTTCCATATCAAACACCGGCCAAACCCCAGCCATCACGAATGCCGGGATGGTGAACACCGCGCCCGCCGCGACCGACTCGCCGATCGAACCGATTGTCCGGGTGATGTTCTCCTCCAGGATGGAGCCCTTAACCAGGCGCAGGAGCGACATGCCGATCACAGCCGCGGGATACGTGGCGGCGATCGTCATGCCCGCTTTCAATCCCAGGTAGGCGTTGGCAAAGCCGAGGATGGCGGTCAGCGGCAGGCCGATCAGCACCGCCCGCAAGGTGAACTCCTTCATCTGCATCTGGGGAGGGACGAACGGCTGAAACTTCCGGGGCGCCTCTGGTGGGGGAGCCGTGGGTTGAGGGCTCATGAACTCCTCGTCACTGCGAATTGTGGGATGCGTGCCAACCGCGACAGCACGGTGATTTTACAAGCAAATCCGCCGGTTACGGGTTGGTTTCCGGGGTAACTCGGAGACGTGGCCGGATTTTCGCAGTGGGTCAGTTTTCGGTTCAACCGTTGCATGGTCCTTGGGGGTTACTTGTGAAATGGCGATTTCACGACAGTTGGGCCATGTGGCATCATTACGGCTCGGAGCACGCAATGAGCATCGGCCCTGCCTTCCATTTGTCCGCAAATGCCGCACGGCAAAGGCCGGAAATTGCGGCAGCTAGAGGCATCGACGTCGAAACGTTGGGTCAGGAGGGTGAGGTTAGCGACATCGCGTTGTACGTTTTCCGTGGCGGCTGGGGAAGAATTGAAGGACGCCGACGCTCAACTGAACGCGGCGGTCTTGTGTGGCTAACATTCCCACGCAGTCACGCATTCAATCCACTGGTGTGGGTATTCGATTTTCGGTTGGCAAGACGCATTGAGCAGATGTTTCAGGAACTTGGCGGCGAGCGTCGTGACGCTACTGAGTTTTTCGAGCCGTAATTGTCGATAACAGGGGTTTACACAACCGACCCGGATTGCGCTGGAAAGTTCTCGCGTCCAAATGGACGTGTGGCTGGCTTTTCGGAAACTGACCCACTCCCCCGATTTCGCCCGCATTGCACCCCAGGTTCATACCTCGCTATACTTGAGGAGGTTTTCTGGTGGCTTCCCGGCATTTCCGGCCGGGAGTGCCGGACGAGGAGGGCGGTCTTCAGCAGTAGCAACCTAAGCCGGGCCACGGGCCAGGAATCTCCCGGCGATGCGCGCAGCAGGGGTCGGCAGCGCGTCGGTTTGCTGTTTCATGCTGGGCTGTTCCATACTGCGGCGCAAAGTCTGTTTGCCACACTGTTGCCCTCCGATTGCCGTCTCTGCCAGGCTCCCCTGACCAGGATCTCGCGACTCCCCGTTTGTGACCATTGCCTGAGGGGTATCGCGCCGATTGGTGGACGCTTGTGCGCGGTATGTGGTGAGCGCGTGCTCACCCCTTATGGCGACTCCCACTGCGGCGAGTGCCGCATGGCCGCGCCGCCGTTCGTGCGGGCGATGGCCTACGGCAGCTATGACGGGGGTCTGCGCGAGTTGATCCACCTGCTGAAGTACGGTCGCGTGCGTCCCGCCGCCGGCGTGCTCGGGCGCATGCTGGCGGAGGTGATCCAGGGTTTCGGAAGCGAATTCCAGTCGGCGGTGGTCGTTCCGGTGCCGCTCCACCGCAGCAAGCTGCGCCAGCGTGGCTTTAACCAGGCGGAAGAGATCGCGCGCGCGGCGTTGAAGAATCTGAACCGAAGCGGGCTGACGCTGGCGGCCGGCGTCCTTGAGCGCAAGCGCGCGACCGAGAGCCAGACCGGACTCACCGACCACCAACGCCAGGAGAATGTGCGTGGCGCCTTCCTGGTGAGTTCGCTCGATCCGATCAAGGGCCAGGACGTGCTTCTGGTTGATGATGTGTTAACCACCGGAGCCACGGCGAGCGAGTGCGCGCGGGTGCTGCGTCGCCGGGGAGCGGACCGGGTCTTTGTGGCCACGGTGGGGCGCGTGCTCAAATCCGATGCGGCTTGGACGACTCCGGAGGAGATCGAAGAACCCAGGGTTTTGAAGGCGTATGCATAGGCACGAAACTAATCCGGGACGCATGGGCGGGCTGCAGCCGGTGGCCCTGCACGAGGGCAGCAACGGTCATAACCCGATGCACGCTCCCGTGCTGGTGCTGAACGCTTCCTATGAGCCCATCAACGTGTGCGCGGCGCGACGCGCCATCGTGCTGGTGCTCAAGGGCGTGGCCATGGCCGAGGAGGAGAACGGACATTACCTGCACTCGGCGCGGCTGGCCATCCGTGTGCCCTCGGTGATCCGGCTGCTGGAATACCGCCGCATTCCTCACCAGACGCGCGCCCTCTCGCGCAAGAACATCCTGCTGCGCGACCGCAATACCTGCCAGTACTGCGGCGAGCTGCTGCCTTCGAGCGAATTAACGCTGGATCACGTGGCGCCGCGCTCCCGCGGAGGCCTTTCCACCTGGGAAAATCTGGTCGCCTGCTGCCATGGTTGCAACCGCCAGAAAGGCGACCGCATGCCCCTCGAAGCCGGCATGAAGCTGCTGCGTGAGCCCCGCGCCTTCAATCTCCACACCAGCCGCCACATCATGCGCCTGATCGGCCGCTCCGACGCCAAGTGGCGGAAGTATCTGTTTTATTAGCAATCAGCAGTCAGCACTCAGCAGTCAGCTAAACCACGCGGCCGGCCACGTTTTGGCTGAGTGCTGAAAGCTGATTGCTGAATGCTTACTTTGGCGGCTGCTGCTGGCCGTCCTGTCCGCCTTTGCCCTGCTGCGGTGCGGCCGGGATATCTTGTCCTTCGTAGGTGATGCGCACTTTGGAGCCAAACCGTTTGTAGTTGGTGTACTTGATGGTCTCGCGGATGCGCACGTCGCCGGTGGTGAAGTGCAAGGTGTCATCGGCGCGGGTGTAGGTGGGAAACCAGTACTGCCCGTCGACCTGCTCCCGCCAGGTGGTGAACGCGGGAAACAGGTTTTCCTGGCCGGCCTTGACCTTTTTGCCCTTGGTGTTGCCGGCGCGAAACTCGGGCACAGTGCGGCCGCTGGTCTTCACGATCTGGAAGTCGTGGTCATCCACCCAGATGCGGCCGTCGAAATAGCGCTTGCCTTGCTGGATCTGCTTGGGCCGCACGTCGAAAACATAAGTGGTGAGCTCGTCCTGCTGTTGCCGGCCGACGTAACTGACGTCGTACAACGGAATCTCGGCGGTAGTCAGCACGAACGGCAGCACGTTGCGGATGTCCTCAAAGTCCTCCCGCGACATGGATACGAGTTGCAGCGAGGACTGGGGAGCGAAGACCACGTTTTCGACGCGGCGGCCCTGATCGTCGAACAGCACGTCCCAGGTCTGCTCGAACCGGCCGCCATCCTCGGGGGTCTCGATCTTGATCGTCTGGCGATAGGTGTAGTTATCGCGGGCCGCTTTGAACTGGGCCTCGCGAGCCGCGAACTTCTGGATGACTTCCTGCGAGGTGATGCCGGCAGGCGGCGCCGGATCGAGCGCGCCTTCGCCTTTCTGGGCGACCGCCGGCAGGCTCAGCAGCAACAGCGCGAGAACAGGAAACAGAATTTTCTGGTGGCGCATAAGGCTTTTCAGGAATCTCCTGGTTAGATGGCGGAATGCGGTTGCAAGTTGCTGCCCCCGATTTGCCGCCGGCCGCGCTTCTTTTTTCTAGGCATGGTTGTCGGCGGAGAGATGCGCCCCTCCCAGCAGCAGCAGTCCCGACAAGAACGCCCAGAACATTAGGGTGACCGAGATGGAGAACGGGCCATAGACCTCGGCGAAGTTCAGTTTGGGAAGCAGCAGGATATAGAGATACTTCGCGCCTTCCCAGAGCAGTCCCACCACGATGGCCGCAGGCAGCACCGCGCGCGCCGGGGTCTTGCCGTTGGGCAGCACCCAGTAGATCAGGAAAAAGATGACGATGGTGGTCACCAGCGCGCACGCCTTCATGATAACGAAGGTGGAGATACGGACGGGCAGGACCGCTTCGCCGTGGGTCATCCACAGCAGCAGTGCGCGATGCCCGGCGCTGAGGCCGATGGAGAGCAGCGCCAGGCAGCCGCAGCCGAACGCCAGCCCCAGCGAGACCAGCAGGTTTCCCAGATAGCTTCGGTTGTGCGGAAATCCCCAGATCTTGTTCAACGCCACCTCCAGCGGCAGAAAGACGCCAGTCGAGGTGATCAGCAGGATCACCACCGAAGCCACCGCGGCGCGCTGCCGGGCATTGATCAGCACGTTGAGGTTGCGGACGATAAACTCCTGGCCGGCAGGCAGATAGTCGCGCAGCAGGGCGATCACGACTTCGTACATGGACTTGGAATGGAAGACGCGGCGGATCAGGGTCAGCAGCAGGACCATGAACGGAAAGAACGAAAGGATGGCGTTGGCGGCCACCGAGAAGGCAAAGGTGTGGACCTCGAGGCGCATCAGGTATCCGGCGGTCAGCATCAGCCGCCGCACGAAGGGCACCGGTTTGAGCGGCGCAGCCAGCCGCTCGACCGCCTTCGCGGGCGCTGCAGGCCGAGGCCCTGCCGGAGCGCTGGTGGGATTGCCGGACATCGGTCCATGCTAGCAGGAATGTTTGCGATTTGTGATTTGCACCAAGTCCGGGGCTATCGCAACCGCAGATCGGGGAAATCGGGCATCAGCAGTCGCCCGAACTCTGCATCATTCACAGGGGTGGAGCAGGCCTTCAGGCCTGCATTAATGCGGCCTCTTGAATCATGGGCTTTAGCCCCTGAGGCAGGTCAACGGCCGCGACGGGAACATGCAAACCACCTTAGCGGCTAAAGCCGAGCACCAGCGACGCTTCCATTATGCAGGGCTGAAGCCCTGCTCCACCCAAATCGGTCCGGCATCACGAACAAATGCGGGCTAACCAACTCCATCACCAAAACGGCACCGGTGCGCATGTTCTCTCTTGAAAGAGCGTAAGTTCCTGAATATCATGCCGTCGGGTTCTCTTCCCGCAAGGGGACCTGGTTGTTCTATCAGCGGATTTGGGTTGATTGTCTTGTACTTCGCAGTCGAGCTTCAGGCAGGTAGAGGGTTGCTGAAGGTGGAGCGTGGTTGGAAGCAAACCATGCCATCGCCTTGCATCCCCTTTTCATTGCGCAGCGGCTGGAAGGCAAAGCAGCAACCCCTTCTCTTCCCGCCGGACCTGGTGGATCACGCGTTATGGGCGACCCAGGCGCCGGTCCGCCCGGGCGGCAGAGAGAATTCCATAACAGAGCTGAGGCGAAAGGAGTTTCTTTGTGAGAGAGAGGGGTACAGTGAAGTGGTTTAACGGTGCCAAAGGCTATGGTTTCATTCAACGGTCCACCGGCGAGGACGTGTTCGTCCATTTCTCCGCCATCCAGGAGAACGGATACCGCACGCTCAACGAAGGCGACACCGTGGAGTTCGACCTGCTGAAGGGTCCCAAGGGTTTCCAGGCAGCAAATGTGACCCGCGTCGTGTAGGTAGTTAGCTCATCGCGGAGCGATGGTGCCCCCGCCCAATCCGCTTCCGATTCCCACCCCTTCCGGCATGGCCGGGAGGGGTTTTTTATTGAGTACCAAGTACCGAGTACCTAGTCGGCTCTGCCTGGAATGGCCACTTGGTACTCGGTACTTGCTACTCGGTACTTCTTCTCAGCGCCCATTCCGCATGTTCTGCCACAACGCGATCCGGATCGTGGACTAGTTGCTCGAGCAGTGGCACGAAGCCCCGCTCGCCGCTGTTGCCCATCGCTACCACCGCGTTCCGCCGCAGGCCGGAACGCTTGGCGCGCCGGATCGGCGAACCGCGGAAAGCGGTGCGAAAGTCCTCGGCAGAGAGGTTCGCCAGCCACGCCAGCGCAGGGTGAAAGCGCTCCGAGTGGGGCTGGAACTCGGGTGCAGAAGAAGCGGGCGCCTTGCGGTTCCAGGGGCAGACGTCCTGGCAGATGTCGCAGCCGAAGACGTGGTTTCCCATGCCCGGGCGGAGTTCTTCCGGGATGGCGCCGCGCTTTTCGATGGTGAGATACGAGATGCAGCGCGTGGCGTCCAGTTCGTGGGGAGCTACGAAGGCCTGGGTCGGGCAGGCATCGAGGCAGCGGGTGCAGGAGCCGCAGCGGTCCGCCGCCGGCAGGTCCGGAGCCAGCTCCAGCGAGGTGAGGATCACGCCCAGGAACAGCCATGAGCCCACGCGCTGGTTGATCAGGCAGGTGTTCTTCCCGATCCATCCAATCCCGGCATAGGCGGCAAAGACGCGCTCGACCACTGGTCCGGTATCGACGTAGCAGCGGGTCTGGAGCGCCGGATCGGCGGCTTCCTCCCGCAGCCGAGCTTCTACGCGACGCAGGCGTTCCATGACCACCTCGTGATAGTCGGCGTCTCCCCAGGCATAGCGGGAGATCCATCCTCGCTCGGGATCATGGCATTCGGCCGCGCGGGGATGGGCGGTGTTGTAATTCAGCGCGCAGACGATTACCGAGCGCGCCCAGGGAGCCACGCGCTCGAGCGCCGCGCGCTTGAGACGCCCCCGGTGGTCGCGGGATTCGAGGTAGGCCATCTCGCCGGCACGTCCGGCGGCAATCCAGTCGGAGAAGAACCGCAGTTCGCGCGAATCGCCGAGCCGCGCTGGGGCGATACCGGCCAGATCAAAGCCGGCTTCGGTGGCGGCTGCCTTGACCAGGGCTTCGAGTTGGGCGGCAGAATTCGGCATCCCGGCACAACCTCAGGCGGCAGCGTGGCTGCGCTCGTAGCCGACGGCGGCGTAGTAGACCGCGCGCTCGAAGAACTGGTCGAGGAGTTGCAGCATCTCCAGTTCGCCGAACACCTCGCTGGGCCGTTCGATGGCGGCTTCGCGGTTGAGAAAGTCGAACAGATTGTCCTTCACCAGCAGGATGGCCCAGATGAGCTGGCTGAGCAGGACACCCTGGCGGCAGCGCAGGCCTCCGATTTCCAGGTAGCGCTGCTCCACGTCGGATTCCTGCTTGGTGATCAGCCATTGCCCCAGGTGATGGTAGATCTCGTGGACCCGCTGCCGCAGGTCGTCAGGTGGGACCTTATCGACGTAGTTCCGCGTCTTCTCCGATTGCCTGGTCCTATCCAGAAGAGACGCCGCCAGACCATCGGAGTGGGTCTCGATCAGGCGCACCAGGCGTTGCGCAGCCAGCATGAAGAGCCTCCGTCAGAAACGCATCGCATGAGGCTATGCCGCAGGCGGGCGGATGGTCAACCCAACGGCGGGGGACACTTCTCCTCTGGCTGCGCCTTCGGCGCTAGATCCCCAACTTCTTGACTTCCTCGTTGTAGTACTTGCGGTAGAGGATGTCCCATTCCTGGGTGCCTTCCAGGATGGTGCGCTTCTGGCTCTCAATCTTCTGGCGGGCGGCGGCATCAATCCTGGCCTCGGCTTTGAGCACCTCTTCCAGGATGCGGCGGACTTCCAGGCGGATGGTGTTGTGGTCCTCGACGAACTTCACCGTCTCTAGCGCCGCCAGCGCGTCGGTGACGCTATGGGCCAGTTTGTTGAGCTTGTCGCGGCTGAGCCGCAGGCCCGAGTTGCGCTCGATCTCCGGCAGTCTCACCATGTGCGGGCTTGGATGATAGCATGCCGCCGGGGCCGTTTCCTGCCGTCCCCGGGGGGGCCCGAAACGGCCCTCACCAAAGGTGCCAGTCCCAAGATGTACTCCGGCGGTGCCCTTCTCGGCCATTTGGCCCTTTCCTCCGCCGCCAATCCGGATAAGAATAGGGGGGACAGTTTGCTCCGATGAGACACGGGTCCACTCCCGAAGCGGGAGGGCCGGGCCGGCGTTGCCGCTTGCCCGAGCTTTCCAAGCCGTACTCCACCGAATCGGATCCTATCCAGCGGTTGCTGGCCTTCGCCTACGTGCAGGCGCAAAAGACCCATCAGGAAGCCGAAGAAGAGCTGCGCAAGGACGCCGGTACCCTGTCGGCGGTGCTGGCGGCGCAGAGCCAGCTAGCGGCCGCGCACCTTGACCTGGAGCAATCGCTTGACTTCATCGCCGACGGAGCGCGCCGCCTTACCGGCGCCGGTGGCGCCGCCATCGCCCTGCGCGAGGGCCGCAACGTGGTCTGCCGCGGGCGCTCCGGTCTGATCGCGCCCGACCTGGGGGCGTGCCTGAATCCGGAGTCCGGCATCTCCGGCGAGTGTTTAAGCAGCGGCGAGGTTCAGCTCTGTGATGATACGGAGCACGACCGCCGCGTCGATGTCTGGGTGTGCCGCAACCTGGGGATGCGTTCCATCCTGGCCGTGCCCTTGCGCCGCCAGGAGGACGTGCTCGGCATCATCGTGGTCTTTTCCGGATGGGCCGGGGTCTTCGGCGAGCGCGACATCCGCGCCCTCAAACTGCTCGCCGGGCTGGTGATCGAGGCGCTGTGGTCGCACGAAGTCCACCGGCGGCAAGCTCCCGCACCCCAGCCAGCCGGGAGGTTGGAAGCCCCTGAGCCCGCAGCCGAGGCCCTTGCCGCGGACCTGGGTCAGATTCTCGAAGTGGCCGCCGCGCCCGCTGTGTTCGAGCCGGCCCTGTCGGCGCCGGAGATTGAAGAAATTCTGGCTTCGCTGGAGCGGTCGGCGGCGACGCCAGCGGCAGCGGCCGAGGCCGAACTGCCGGCCCCGGAGTTCGCCGTACTCGCAAGCGCCCAACCCCGGCGCCTGGGGCGGGCGCTGGCGATCCTCGCCGTCGCCATCGCAGTTCTGGCCGGCGCCACCGGGGCGGTGCTGTGGCGCGGCGCGGCTCTGCGAGAGCTTCTCCATCTCAAACCGGCGGCGGTTGCGCCCCGCACCGCTATGCCCGCTCCCAGGGTGACTCCAGCGCCGGAGACGCGCAGCCCGGCGACGAGTGCGGAACCGCCCGCCATTGCCGTGCCCGAAGTCCCGTCAGGGCCTGCACCCGCCGCCGGCCCTTCGCAACTGCTTTCCATCCGCTCCTGGTCGAAGCCGGAGGGCACCACCATCGCCCTGTTCCTGGCAGCTCCGGCGCGGTGGGAAGCGGGAGTACTGAAAGATCCCGAGCGCATCTATTTTGACCTGGAGAACACCCAACTGGCGCCGGAGATGTTGGGGAAATCCCGCGAAGGCCTCGCCATCCAGGTGAATGATGCGCTGGTGAAGCGTGTCCGTGTCGGCATGCGCGAGAGCTCGGCGGCGCGCATCGTCATCGACCTGGCGGCGCCCGCCGAATACTCCGCCGTGCTTTCGCCCACCGAGCCCTACCGGCTGATGATCGTGATCCGCGGCGTGCCGGCGCCGGGCAGTGCGCCCGCGAAGCCGGAACCAGCGCCCTCGAAGAAAACACCTAGCCCGGAGCCACGCACGCCCGCACCCGGCACGGCTCTGAACCGTCCCCCGAAAATCGTCATCGATCCCGGCCATGGCGGCGCCGAGGACGGCGCCATCGGCCACAGCGGCCTGAAAGAAAAAGACCTGACGCTGGAGATCGCGAAGCGGCTGGGTGGCCTGCTTTCCAACCGCCTGGGAGCGGAAGTGATCTACACCCGCACCAGCGACCTCACCGTTCCGCTCGATGCCCGGGCGGCGGTCGCCAACCAGGCCGGCGCCGACCTGTTTATCTCCATTCACGCGAATTCCAGCGACGATACAGGCGCGCGTGGGGTGGAAACCTACTACGTGGCCAACAGTCCTTCCTCGGCCGCGGTTTCGCTCCCCGGGCGTGAGAACGCCGCCAAGACGGGCGCCCTGAAGCCGGTGGCGGAGGAACGCAAGCTGGGCGAATCTCACAAGCTTGCCGTGGACGTGCAGCAGGCGCTCTACCACGCTTTCGGCGGCGAGAAGGGCGTGCTGAATCGCGGCGTGAAACAGGCGCCGTTCGTGGTGCTGCTCGACGCCGACATGCCTTCCATCTTGGCCGAGGTGGCGTTCGTCACCAGTCCCGCCGACGAGCACAAGCTAAGCACTGCGGAAGGGCAGGAGGCGGTTGCGGACGCGCTTTGCCGCGGCATCGCCCGCTATCTCGCGGCAGCCAGGCGGAACAAGGTGGTTGCCACGCTGGGCGCCAGCACCGGACAGTAGGGAATTGGGTAATTTTGGTGATTTGGTAATTGTGTAATTTGAAAAACCCGCCGGGGGCTTCCGCTCAATTACCCAATTACCAAATTACCCAATTACCAAATTGATGGCTCAGGCTTGTCCCTTCGCGGTGGCTACAGCACGGCTTTGTACTTGCGCACCAGCTCGCCCTTCACCTTCTTGAACATCTCCTGGTAGCTGGCGCCGCTCTTGCGCATTTCTTCGGAGTACTGCTCGAGGATGGCGCGCACTTCGTCGTTGATGCGGTCTTCCAGGCTCATCTCTTCGAGCAGCGCGGAGTGGATCCGCTGCAGTGTGGCAGGCTCGGCCGTGGTCTCGATGAACTCGCCTTTGATCAGTTGCTTGCTGACCTCACGGGCCATGTAGCCGACGTATTCTTTGGAGAGGATCATGGTGCGCGTCCCACAGGGATTGGTGGGACAAAAAGAATATCACACGGGTTTAGGGGCAACAGAAACGCCTGCCGCGAGTTGGGCATGACAGTGCACCGTGGGACGGCTACAGTGCCCGTCTGAGCTTGCGGAACTGGCTGATCTCGACTTTCCCTTCGGGGAACACCGCCTCAATTCGCAAGCGTCCTCCCATGGCCTTAACGAAGTCCCGCAGTGTGCTGACGTACATGTCAGCCCGGTGCTCCAATTTCGAGATCGCCGCCTGATTCACACCCAAAATCCTGGCGAGGTGTTCTTGTGTCATCTCGCGTGCTTGGCGGAGCTCATCCAGCGCCATGCTCTGGGCGTATTCTCGCGCCTTTGTCCGGGCGCGCTCTTGAGCCTCAAGGGGCATCTTTTCTCTTAGCGCGTTGAAGTTTTTTGCCATCGTCCGTCTCCTTTTTCGCCCGTTCTCGCTCAAGTTCCTCCAGATGCTTATCCAACAGCATATCCGCGATTGGAACAAATTGATCGTACCAACCGGGATTGCCTGTCTTGTCGCCGCCGATGAGCAAGATCGCGGTCCTGTTTGTGTCGAATGCGTAGAGAACCCGCAGCTCGTGGGGTTGGCCTCCGGGCTGTCCCGCCCTGCCGCGCAGTTCTTTCATGTTGGCATGCTTGGATTGGGTGATCACGTCCGAATGCGGGCGTGGAAGAACGGGGCCGCGCTCTTGCAATAACCGCACCTTGGCGTCAATTTCCACCTGCTCATCCAGGGAAAGCGTTTCCCACCAGGTCCCGAACTCGCCCGTGTACTCAACCTCCCATGCCATGGATAGAATATAACTCACAAGGAATGTACATGCAACTACCTGCGAGAGCGGATTTTGCATGTCCCAATGGGTTTGACCCTCGCCGCGTCGCGTGGTAGCTTTAGCCGCTTGCCGCTGGTACGTGCGCGGACTCTCTCGCGGTCGAGGCAATCATGGAAGCGCTGGGAATGATCGAAACCAAGGGCCTGGTGGGCGCTATCGAAGCGGCCGATGCCGCCGTCAAGGCCGCCAACGTCATCCTGGTGCACAAGGAATACATCGGAGCGGGCTACGTCACGGTGATGGTGCGGGGCGACGTGGCCTCGGTGAAAGCCGCCACCGACGCCGGCGCCGCCGCCGCCCGCCGCGTCGGCGAATTGGTGGCCGTACACGTCATTCCGCGTCCGCACGGCGATCTCGATGCGGCCATGCCCATGCTCACCGGCAAAGCCGGACCGGCGAAAAAGGGCGCGCTGGGATAGAGCTATCGGGTAATTGGGTAAGTGGGTAATTGGGTAATTGAGCCGATCCTGCCGACGGCTCTTCATTTACCCAATTACCAGATTACCCAATTACTCAATCGTGCAATCCTCCACTTCCCGTGTCCGCTCTTCCCCAATCCGCGGTTAACCGAGACGACCGCTCCGTCGCCGAAGCTCGCGAACTGATCGAGCGCGCGTACAACGCCTTTCTCGAATTCCAGCATTTCACCCAGGAACAGGTAGACCGCGTCATCGACGCCATGGCGGCTGCGGCCACGGCGGCCGCGGAAAAGATCGCGCGCCTGGCGGTTGAGGAGACCGGCTACGGCGTGGTCGCCGACAAGGTGCAGAAGAACCTGTTCTCCTCCGAGCGCGTGTACCAGGCCCTCCGCGGGATGAAGACCGTGGGCATCGTGCGCGAGGACCGCGAGCAGGGCATCATCGAAGTGGCAGCGCCGGTGGGCGTGGTGGCGGCGGTGCTGCCCTCGACCAACCCAACTTCCACGGCCATCTACAAGATCCTGATTGCGCTCAAGGGCCGCAACGCCATCGTGCTCAGCCCGCATCCCACGGCGTTCCGCTGCACCTGCGAGATCACCAGCATCATGCGCGACGCGGCCATCAAAGCGGGAGCGCCCTCCGACGTGATCTGCTGCTTCTCCACGCCCACCCTGGCCGGCACCCAGGAACTGATGAAGCACCGGCGCACCAGCGTGATTCTGGCCACCGGCGGGATGGGGATCGTGCGCGCCGCCTACAGCTCGGGCAAGCCGGCGTTCGGCGTCGGCCCAGGCAACGTGCCGGTGTTCATCGACCGCAGCGCCGACGTGAAGAAAGCCGTCGCCGATGTGGTCTTCGGCAAGACCTTCGACAACGGCACCATTTGTTCGTCCGAGCAGGCGGTCGTTGCGGAGGAAGCCATCCGAGAGCAGGTGACCGAGGAACTGAAGCGCAACGGCGCGCACTTCCTCAGCGAAGATGAGATCCAGCGCCTCGGCCGCGACATGGTGAACCTGGAGCAGCACACCATCAATCCCAAGTTCGTGGGCAAGTCGGCACAGCGGGTGGCGGAGTTGGCGGGATTCAAAGTGCCCGATGGCACGCGCGTGCTGGTGGCCCTGCTGAAGGGTGTGGGTCGCGAGCATCCGCTCTCCGCGGAGAAGCTCTCGCCGGTGCTGGCGCTCTACTTCACGCGCGATCGCAGTGCTGGATTCGATACCTGCCTGGCACTGCTGCGCTTCGGCGGTCTGGGACACACCTGCGTGATCCACGGGCGCGACGACGCCGTAATCCGCCAATACGGGCTGAAGATGCCGGCCGGACGCATCGTGGTGAACAGCCCGGCGCCGCAGGGATCGACCGGCTCCTCAACCAATCTTTTTCCGGCGATGACGCTGGGTTGCGGCGCCATCGGCGGCAACATCACCTCCGACAATATTTCGCCCATGCACCTCATCAACCTGCGCCGGCTGGCCTATGAGGCGCGCCCGGTGACGCAGAAAGAAGTCGCGCTGGTAACCGGAGTTGCGGCGCCGGCTGCAACTGCGGCTGCGTGCGCCTGTCAGGCCGGAGAGAAAGAAGAGGGTGTTCCGCTTGCTGCCAGCGGCGCACCCGATCGCGTGGCCGTAGCCCACGCCATCGAGCGTTTTCTGGCGAAGAAGACGGGCAAGCCCGCGCCTGCACCCGATGCCCTGACTCCGAAGCCAGCACCGACGCCGGCCCCGGCGCCTCCGGTCTCCCGTCCCAAACCGCGCCCCGTGGACTTTGTAAGCGAGGAAGAGATCCGCGCCGCGCTCAAGCGCAAAGAGAAGATCCTGATCGGCAGCAAGACCATCATCACGCCCGCCGCGCGCGATCTGGCCGCACAGCACGACGTGTTCACCATCGCGGAGTGATCCCCGCTGCTCCTCCGGCCGGCTAATAAAAGTTTTGTATTGCAAACTTATATTAGGCCGCGTTAAGCATAAGTTGGGTTAAGTTACTTGCAGCGCAGCACGATGTGTTCGCGATTGCCGAGTGATTCTGCAACCCCCAATGGAAATCACGTAGGCTGAGCCGCCCTCAGCAACCCGGCTCTTTGCCCAGATTTTCGGAGTACAATCTCAGCCGTGGTCTGCCCGAAGTGTGGAGCGCAACACGAGAACGTTAAGGGCCAGTGCCCTCACTGTTACACGTCCAGGCAGCTTTCTAAGCGGCAGAAGGAGCGCCCAGACGAGTCAGGCATAAGCGGCCCGTTCCCGTTTTACACTGGCAAGTGTTCGACGTGTGGTCAAGAAGTGTCGGGAACGCTGATTCGCCTGTCGATTGAGAACGCCAAACTGTTGGGGTTCAGTGAGTGGTTCTCCCCGAACCCCCACGATTGTGTCAAGAGGGCTGCCTCTTGATCGGGAACCCCCAACGAGGGGAGCAATGCAATGCTCAAACGGGTCGAGATCATAGATGGCAAATTCATTTGGTGCTGCAACGTCTGTGGTTGGGAGTCGGATCCTCCAGTGCCAAAACACCAGCAAGAGACTCCTCCCGCACATGAGTGCGAGAAACCACGAAGCCCGTGTTTAGCTGAGACTCCCTAGACGCTGCAATCTTGGAGGTGCCGGTTGCGTTCGTCGGCCTTTGCGCTGGTTTTATTCGTGGTGGTGTCGTCATTCAGCCACATCGCCACCGCGCAGAGCGGCTGCACCGCGTACTTCACCTCGTACACGTATATTTATCTACCCGTCGCCGGTAGTCTCAGGCCAGGCATGACACGCAAGCAAGAGAAGTGGTTTCACAAGAAAGGAAGAAAGAAATACCCTGCTCTGTGTGAAGATGCGGAGAAGGCAACCTATGTATTGGTAACGGGGAACCAAGTTAATGAGGTGCAGCGACCCGAAACGGTGACCCGTCACGCTTATACCACCGGCCCCGTCACTGAAGTAGTCGGCAACACCAGTTCTGGCCCGATCTGGGCCACACGCTTCGAGACCTTTGTCACAACATGGCAGGAAAAGGAAATGAGAACGGGGCTACAGCTCCACACGGAGGTCTTCCTGTTAGAGGCGAAGAAGCCGCTTAGAGAGGCCGTGTCTGCCGACGACTACTACCAGCCGCTCCGAGCAGCATATGCCGACGGCCCCGATGCGGACGAAAAAGCATTCGAGCACGCTTTCTGGTTTCTCGACCTCGCCGTTAGGGCTAAGAAGGAATCGAACTCCGCAAGTCACTAGTCCCCCCGTCTGGACACATCGCCCTTCCGGGAGTAGCGTAGAATACTGTCGTCGCCACTCGCCATGCCGGACGATCTCACCAATCTGAAAGACGACATGATCGCCTTCACCGAAGGCCACGGCATGCTGCGCTTCCACGCCTACGTGGGCGAGGAAGTGCCCAGCGTGATGTGGGACTCCAGCGACAATCCCGAGAGCTGGAAGGATTTCGTCGAGCTGGCCAAGCACGCCGGCGCCACTTTCCTCACCATGAGCGACGTGGTGCTGGAGAAGGAAGACCTCGATTTCCTGGTGGACCGGCTGAAGAACGGCGCCTATCCCGACGAAGAGGACATCGAGGAAGCGCGCTGGCTGCGCACCTACATCGGCAAGACCGGCTTTGTGCAGCTCGGCTGGCCGCACCAGGGCACGGTGTTTCTCTTCGAGTCCTCCACCGAGTGGTACGACCGCTACCAGCGCCTGGTGGACATGGCCGAGGAGTATGGCGGCATCGTCTTCGATGAGCCCGACGCGGACGACGAGCACTGATCCGTGCGCTGGACCCTGAAAGCGGCCGACGAATCCCTCGTCAGCCGCCTGATCTCAGAATCTCATCTCGATCCGCTGATCGCGCGCCTGCTGGCGGTGCGCGGCGTGCGCAGTCCCGAAGAAGCCGCCCGCTTTCTCCATCCCTCGCTGGCGCACCTGAATTCTCCTTATTTAATGCTAGGCATGAAGACGGCGGTGGAGCGCCTGCGGGCGGCCATCGGGCGCAAAGAGAAAGTACTCATCTACGGCGACTACGACGTGGATGGCACTACCGCCGTCGTCATCCTGAAAGCTGCCATCGAGCTCTGCGGCGGCGTGGCCGATTTTCACGTGCCGCACCGCATCCGCGAAGGCTACGGCATGAAGGACGAGGTGATCGAGCGCGCCGCGGCCGAGGGCGTGCGGCTGATCATCAGCGTGGATACCGGCATCCGCGCCTTTGCCGCGGCGGAAACCGCGCGCCGCGTGGGCGTAGACCTGATCGTTACCGACCATCACTTGCCCGAGGTTGGGCAGGGCGTGCCGGGAGCGCTGGCCGTGCTCAATCCCAACCAGCCGGGATGCGGCTATCCCTGCAAGGAACTGTGCGGCGCCGGGGTGGCGTTCAAGATCGTGCAGGCGCTTCTCGAAGAGAGTGGCCGCGTGCGCCTGCTGCCGTCGTTCCTGAGGATGGTCGCCATTGCCACCGTGGCCGATGCCGTGGACCTGGTCGGCGAGAACCGCGTGATCGCGCGCCTCGGCCTCGATGGATTGCGGCATGCCGTCAACCCGGGGCTGAAGGCGCTGATTGCGGTGTCGGCGCTCGATTCCGGGCAAGCCATCAACTCCGGTGACGTGGCCTTTCGGCTGGCGCCGCGCATCAATGCCGCCGGACGCATGGACGTGGCCCAGGATGTGGTCGAACTGTTCTCGACGCGCGATGAGGCGCGCGCCCGCGAACTGGCCGAGCATCTCGACCGCCTCAATGCCGAGCGCCAGTCGGAAGAGCAGAGGATCATGGCGGAGATCCACGAGCGCCTCGATAGCGACGCAGCGCTGCGCGAGCGTTGCTGCATGGTGATTGACGGCGAGGGATGGCATCGCGGCGTGATTGGCATCTGCGCGACGCGGGCGATGGAGCGAACTGGACGCCCAACTCTTGTCGTTGCCCGCGATGGCGAGGAGGCGCACGGCTCCGGGCGGTCCATCGACGCGTTCCACCTGCTGGATGCGCTCGAATCCTGCGCCAGTCTGTTCACCCGTTTTGGCGGGCACGCGCGCGCCGCAGGATTCGCGCTGCCGTCGGAGCGTCTGCCCGAATTGTGCGAGGCGCTCGACCGCTACGCGCGCTCCCGGCTAAAGCCCGCCGACTTCGTGCAGACGCTCGCCGTGGATGCGGAACTCGGGCTCGAGCAGATCACGCCGCAGTTCCACGCGATGATTGAGCAACTGCGTCCGTTCGGGATGGGCAATCCCGAGCCAGTGTTTGCCGCCCGCGGCGTGCGCCTTGGCTTGCCTCCGAAAGTGCTCAAGGAAAAACATCTGCGGCTGCGCGTGGTGAAGGAGACGCCCGGCAACAACGGCCGCGCCCAGTTCCACGCCTTCGATGCCATGGGCTGGCGGATGGTGGAGCGCACGGAGAAAGAGCCGCTGGTCGCCGGCGACGTGCTGGACATCGCCTTCACGGTGGAGAAAAACTCGAATCCCGGGTTTGCCGGGCTCAGGCTGTCGCTGCGGGATTACGCGATGGCGGCAAAGACCGCGGTGTCGAGCGCGTGATGACAGCCGGCGGGACGCCGGTGCTACGAGCCAACAGCCATCAAAAATCGTAGCTGTCGATGGTAGCCGCCACCCCGGTGCCGTTCTGCGCGGCTGGCTCCAAGCGGACTACTGTACCCTTGCACACCACACGAGCGGCTTTGGTGCCGGTTATCTCGGCGGGCAGAATCATGCTGAAGCTGATCTGTGTGGAGGGTTGCAGCCAGCCGGCATGAGTGTAGAAGAAGACGCCTCGGGCGCTCACGTCGCGGGTAAGACTGCGGGACTCGGCGCCCGGGATGCCCTCAATGAAGATGGGGAACTGCAGGGAAAAACGCTGTTGGACCCGTCTCTCAAGCTCGTGCATGTTCGCTTGGCCTGGTTCGCTGGATTGTAGACGGGGCGCGATGGCAGCCTAGACAAAACCGAACCGGAACGGTAGTGCCAGGAAAGGTACGTCCTGCGGCCTTCGCGTAAGATAGAACTCAGATGCCCCTGGACCCCAAACGCCTGCGCCGATGGTTTGCGGCGGCGGCCGTCTTCGTGGTCGCGATCTCGCTCGCCTACTACCTTTACGGACGCATTCACGTGTGGCGCTTGGTCGAGCGCGTGCCCGGCAAGATGGGCGTCGAAATCCAGCAGAGCACGCAGGGCTTTACGTTGTCGAAGTCCGAAGCCGGGCGGACGATCTTCACCGTGCATGCCTCCAAGGCGGTGCAGTACAAGGAGGGCGGCCGGGCCGACCTGCACGACGTGAGCATCCTGGTGTACGGCCGCCGCTCCGACCGCTTCGACCAGATCCATGGCGATAATTTCGAATACGACCCCAATTCCGGGGACATCATCGCCCACGGCGATGTGGCCATCGACCTGGAGGGGGATGCGGAAGGCCCGGTGCGTCCCGACCAGGCGACGCCGGTGGAGCTGAAGAATCCCATTCATCTAAAGACCAGCGGCCTGAGGTTCAACCAGAAGACGGGGGCGGCCGAGACACGCGAGAAGATCGATTTCCGCACCCCGCAGGCGGCCGGCCGCGCCGTGGGTGCGGCTTACGATTCGAAATCCAACACCCTGATCCTCGCCTCCCAGGTGCGTGTCGAGACGCTCGATGGGGCAACGATCCTGGCGCGGCATGCAGTGGTCACGCAGAACCCGCGGCGGGTGGTGCTGGAGGCGGCGCGCGTCGAGCGTCCCACTTCCGATATCGACGCCGACCAGCTCACGCTGTTCCTGCGCGACGACAACACCGTCTCCCGCATGGCCGCCACCGGCGAGGTGCGCGGAACCACCCGCGGCGAAAACCCGGGGCGTGTCGAGGCGGCCCAAGGCGACTTCGTGCTGGGACCGAAGAACCAGCTCCAGTCAGGAGTACTCTTCGGGGGAGTGAAGTTTCAGCAGGAGGGGCCGTCACCCCTCCACGGCACCGCTGGACGCGCCACGCTGGCCTTCGGCCCTAAGAATGTCCTCACCCAGGTCCAAGCGAGGGAAGGTGTGTGGTTCATCCAGGACCAGCCCGCGACTGCCAGCCAGGCGGCGCAATCGGTCGAGATGGCCTCGGATGCGCTCGACCTGTTTCTCGTGGACGAGCGGCTGGAGCATGGCGTGACCGGCGGCGCGGCCCGCATCACGATACGTCCGCAAACACCCTCCGCATCGCAGGGCGATACCGTCATCACCGCCGGGCGTTTCGAGATGAGCTTCGGCGCGGACAACCGTCTGCGCGCGCTGCACGGCGAGCCGGACGCCAGGATTGTCGGCTCGACGCCGGGACAGCCCGACAAGGTGAGCACCAGCCAGACCCTGGACGTGGCTTTCAATCCCGGCGAGGGCGGCATCGCCAGCGTGGTGCAGCAGGGCAATGTGCGGTACAACGACGCGCAGCGCAGCGCCTTCGCCAACCAAGCACGCTACACGCCTGGCGATGAGAACCTGGTGCTCACCGGCTCGCCGCGCTGGATGGAAGCCGGCGGCGCGACCACCGCTCGTGTCCTCAAACTGAACCGGCGCACCGGCGACGCCTTTGCCGAAGGTGAGGTCAAGACCACCTACCGGGAGACGCGGCCGCAGCCGGGTGGGGCACTGCTGGGTGGCTCCGAACCCGTTCACGTGACCGCCAACCGCATGACCGCCAGCCGCCAGACCAGTACCGCGATTTACTCCGGCTCGGCGCGTCTGTGGCAGGGGAGCAACATCATAGAGGCGCCGGTGATTGAATTCGACCATGCTAACGGCCTGCTGAAGGCCAAGGGCGCCCGGCAGCCGGTCTCGACCGTCTTCGTCCAGAACGACGGAAAAAGCAAAGGAACGCCGGTCACCGTAACCTCCTCCTCGCTGACCTACTCCGACCCGCAGCACCGTGCGGTTTTCCAGGGGGCGGTGTTGCTTAAATCAACAGACGGGACGGTGAGTACCGACAATGCTGACGTTCTGCTCAAGCCCAAGGGCCAAAGCGCCACGCAGGGCACTTCCGATGCCACCCAGATTGAGGAAATCGTCGCCCGAGGCCACGTGGTGGTGCAGCAGCCTTCCAGAAAAGCAGTTGGAAATACAATGACTTACACGGCAGCGGATGGGAAGTATGTTCTGAGCGGCGGTCGCCCTAGCATTTTTGATGCCGAACACGGCCTAACCACCGGCGATTCGTTGACTTTCTACAGTCGCGATGATACGGTGCTGGTAGGTAGTGGAAGTACCACTCGCACCGTCACCCAGACCCACACGGGCAAGTGAATGCAAACCCTGGCCACCGACGAGATCAGCAAGTCGTACCGTGGCCGCAGGGTGGTCAATGGGGTCAGTCTCCGCATCAGCCAGGGGGAAGTGGTTGGCCTGCTGGGTCCGAACGGGGCCGGCAAGACCACTAGCTTCTACATGATCGTCGGGCTAGCGCCGCCGGATACCGGGCGGGTGCTGCTCGACGACAACGACATCACCGACGTGCCCATGTACCTGCGGGCGCGCAACTGTGGCATCAGTTACTTGCCCCAGGAGCCTTCGGTCTTTCGCAAGCTGACGGTCGAGGAGAACATCCTGGCAGTGCTGGAGGCGCAACCCGTCTCCTGGCACGAGCGCCGGGAGCGGTTGGAAAAGCTCATCGATCAACTGGGCTTGGGGGTGATCCGCAAGAATCGGGCTTACGCGCTCTCCGGAGGCGAGCGGCGGCGGGTCGAGATTGCCCGCTGTCTGTGCATCTCGCCTTCGTTCATCCTGCTGGACGAGCCGTTTTCGGGGATCGACCCCATCGCCGTGCTGGATTTGCAGAAGATCATCTTCGACCTGAAGGCCAGCGGGATTGGAGTACTGATGACCGACCACAACGTGCGCGAGACCCTCTCGGTCACCGACCGCGCCTACATTATCAATGAGGGACGTATCTTCCGGACAGGTACTCCGGAGCAGTTAGGCAACGACCCCGAGGTCAAGAGAGTCTATTTAGGCGAGAGTTTCTCGCTGGTTTAGGCAAGATGGCAGAGGTAATCGCCCGGCAGCCCAGGTGTGGGTACTGTAGTCATCTAGGCCGCAACGCCCGGGTAGGTTACAACAGGAAGCAGGAAGCCTCACACACGCAATGGTCTTACTCCAGCCCAGACTGAATCTGCGGGTCACCCAGAAGCAGATCCTTACTCCTGGCTTGGTGCAGATGGTCAGCGTCTTGGCTCTGAACAAGCTGGAGCTCCGGGACATGATCACCGCCGAGATGGTGGAGAACCCGGTATTGGAGGAGCTGGAATCGTCGATTCCCCTGCTGGACGAGGTGGCCGGCCGGGAAGAAGACCGGGAACGCGATCCTTCCCAGGCTGCCGATGAGCCGGTGCTGGAGGGGGAGAAGAAAGACCCCTTCGAGGAGATCGACTTTGGGTCTTTCTTCCAGGATTACTTGGACCCTGGTTATCGCAGCCCGGCTTCCGAGGTTATTGAGCGGCCCTCATTCGAGAATTTCCTTTCCCGCCCCAGCACCCTGACCGACCACCTGATGTGGCAACTGGGAGCGATCAGCGTGTCCCCCGAAGTGCATGAGGCTGGCGAACTGGTGATCGGCAACCTGAATGAAGACGGATATTTGATCGCCAGCGACGAAGAGCTGCTGGGCCTGCCCACGCAGCCGGGAGAAAAGGCGGAGACGAGCGAGGCCGTGATTCCGGAGATCGCCGCCCAGGCGGAGCCCGATGCCCTGGATCCCACGAGCATGCTGGGCAGCGCAAGCCCGCTTGAGGACGCCGCCAGCATCTTCGATCTTGAGACCGAGACAGCCGGCATCGCGGTGGAAGAAGCGGTCGCCGAGCCTGTCGAGCTGGTTGACCTCGCGGCCGCGGTGAGTACGCCCGAGCCGGCCGCAAAGGTGGAACACAAGGTATTGGAGTTTCCGCGTCCCGGCTTCAGCCGTGACGACCTGCACCAAGCCATCGAACTGGTGCGGCAGATGGATCCGGTGGGGGTGGGAGCGCGCGACCTGCGCGAGTGCCTGCTCGCCCAGCTCAAGTACCAGCAGCAGTTCCGCAAATCCCACGGGCTCAACGGCGACACCGAACCGGCGCTCGCGGACGCCATCGCGATCGTGGGCGAGCACCTGCGCCCGCTGCAGAACAAGCAGTACCGCGAGATCTCCAAGGCCATCGGGCGGCCGCTGGAGGCGGTGATGGCGGCCCTGGACTACATTAAGACACTGGACCCGCGGCCCGGTCTGCGCTACAACCGCACCGACGCGCGCTTGATTGAGCCGGACGTGGCTTTCGTCAAGCAGGGCGACGAGTGGGTGGTGGTGATGAACGATGAAGATGTGCCGCAGCTTCGTCTGAATCCCGCCTACCGGCGCTTGCTCAGCCGCGACGCCGCCGAGAAGGACGTGCGCACCTACGTCAAGGAGCGCTACAAGTCGGCCATCCAGCTCATCAAGAACATCGAGCAGCGCAAGCAGACCATCGTGAAAGTGTGCTACGCCATCATCGGCCGGCAGCGCGACTTCCTGGACTTCGGCATCGACCAGCTCAAGCCCATGATGATCAAGGAAGTGGCGGAGGAGATTGGCGTCCATCCCTCCACCGTCAGCCGCGCCGTCGCCAACAAGTACGCGCACACTCCCCAGGGAGTGTTCGAGCTGCGCTACTTCTTCAGCGAGAGCGTGAATGGACCCGAGGGCTCCAACACCTCGCTCCTTATCCTCAAGCGCCGGGTCAAGAAGCTGATTGAGGAAGAGGATCCCGCCAGGCCGCTCACCGACGAGCAGATCACCCGCATTCTGCAGTCGCAGGGTATCCAGGTCACTCGTCGCACGGTCGCCAAGTATCGGGAGGATATGCACATCCCGAGCACCCACCAGAGGAGAGTGAAAAACTAGGCCTGAGTTCCCCCCAGCCGGTTCCGGCAGGGGTAAAGGAGGCTCAATGAACGTGGAATACACCGGCAGGCAGTACGAAGCCACTCCCGCCGTCCGCAAGCAGATCGATCAAGGCCTCTCCAAGCTGCAAAAAATCCTGGGCACCGCATTTAAAACCAACGTCATTCTGGCGGCAGAGAAACACCGCCACATCGCCGAAATTACCATTACGGTGCGGATCCATCCCATCGTCGGCATCGCCGAAGCCGGGGACATGAGTTCCGCGGTGGGCGAGGCGCTGGACCGTATCGAGCGCCAGGCCCTCAAGTACAAAGGGCGCTGGCGCGACAAGAAACGCCAGCCCAAGAAGAAGTGGAATGGAGAGGCCACGGCCGCCGAGCAACTGGCCGCCGTGGGAGAGAAGGTTTCGACCGCGGTGCCGGTGGTGGTGCACACCTATCCCGCCGTGGTGCGAACCGCGGAAGCGCATGTGACGCGCGACAACAGTTCCGTGGCCTTGCGCCCGCTCACCCTGGAAGAAGCCATCAAGGAAGCCGAGTTCCGCGACCGCGACGTGTTCGTATTCCGCGACAATCAGGGGCGGGTGAAGGTTCTCCACCGCACCAAAGACGGCAGGATGGAGCTGATCGAAGCGCCGTAGAGCAGTTGCCAGTTGTCAGTTGCCAGTTTTGAACGGGGCACACCATAGTGCCCCGTTTGGTTTTGTAGCTCGCCTGCCGTTCGCCGCATGCAGAGTCCGGTCAGTCAACGACGGAAGCTGGCTGCGGTCCTACAATGGCACTGGCGGCGCGCATGAGCGGATTCCGTCAACTCGTCTGTATGCTGCTGTTGCTGTCCGCCGCGGCGGTGGGACAGAGTGCGCCCGCAACCCCGCGGGCTGGACAAAAGGCCGCCCCGGCGCCGCGCACTGCCGAGGACAAGAAAAACCTGGACAGGGAACTGCTCGACGCCGTGGAATACGACAACCGCCGCGAAGTCCAGCAGTTGCTGGCGCAGGGCGCCGATCCCAACGCGCGCGGCGAGCACGGGGTGACGGCGCTGATGAAGGCGGCGGAGGACATGGATGCAGAGCTGATGCGTATGCTCATCGCTGCCGGCGCCGACGTGAACGCCCGCGATGCCGTGGGCATGACGGCGCTGCTGACCGCCGCCGATGATGGCAGTCCGGAGGTCCTGCGTCTGCTGCTGGCCCGGCGCGCCGACGTGGGCGCCCGCGACGCCAACGGCTGGAACGCGGTCATCCTTGCCGCCGATGCCCACCGCACCGACCTGGTCCGCATTCTGCTGGGCGCGAAGGCGGATTATTTCGCGCAGGACAAGATCGGCACCTCCGCACTGATGATCGCTGCCGCGGGTGACGATCCCAGCACGGTAACGGCCTTGCTGGAGGCCGCCGAAAAGGCCGACAAGCTCGCTGCCGGCAAGCCGCGGCCCGGCGCTCTCTCCCGACTGCGGCTCATGGTGGATGCGCGCGACCTGCGCGGATGGACGGCCCTGCACCACGCTGCTGCCCGCGGCGCCGAGCGCACCGTCCGCCTGTTGCTCCAGCACGGCGCGGATCCAAACGCGGGACAGGGCACGGGACCAACGCCGCTGTTGCTGGCCGCCGAGAGTGGCGATCCGGGAACCATCGAGGCGCTCGTGGCTCACCAGGCGAATCCCAACGCGCCCGGTGCGAACAGTATCACCCCGCTGATCCAGGCGGCGGACGCGGGCAACACCGCCGCTGTCCGTTTGCTGCTGGAGCACGGCGCCAGCCTCAACGCCCGCGCTCGCGATGGCCGCACCGCCCTGATGGAAGCGGCCGCCGGGGGACATCCGGCCGTCGTGCAGATGCTGCTCGAAAAGGGCGCCGACCCCAATGCGCGCATGGCAGACGGCTCAACCGTGCTCGCCCGCGCGTCGGCCAGGCCGCAGAACGAGCAGGTGATCGAGTTGCTGAAAAAGGCGGGAGCGAGGTAGATCGCCGAGATCGCCGTCAACAGGGCCGTCGGACGTGAAACGGGAAACCTGAAACGTCCGCCACCGTCTAATCCTGCAGTTCTGCTACCATCGAGCTGATGCCACGCCATTCGGTGAAGAGGAAGCCGCGCGCCGCTTCCAAGCCGGCTGCCGGGAGCGGCGGGCGTCCGCGCTCGCGCCGCCGCCAGCCCGAGATGGTGCTGATCACCGGCATCAGCGGCTCGGGCAAGGGGTCGGCGCTTAAAGCCTTCGAGGACCTCGGCTACTACTGCGTGGACAACCTGCCAGTGGACCTGATCCCCCATTTCGCCGAACTGGTGCTGCACTCGGAGATCGAACGCGCGGCGCTGGTGGTGGACGTGCGCGAGGGGCAGCGCCTGGACAAGCTGCCAGCCATCCTGCGCTCGGTCAAGAAGCTACTGCCCACCACCGTGGTCTATCTGGAAGCTACCGACGAATCGCTGCTGCGCCGCTTCAGCGAGACCCGCCGCCCGCATCCGCTGGGGACATCGTCGCCGGTGAAGACATCGCTCACCGCTGAACGCGGCCGGCTTTCCACCCTGCGCAACTTGGCCGATCTCGTGATCGACACCTCCAAGTTCAACGTGCACGAACTCCGGGCGCACTTGCTGGAGGGCTTCCAGCGGCAGTCGACGGACAAGAACATCCTGGTCTCCTGCGTAAGCTTCGGCTACAAGCAGGGCGTACCGGAGGAAGCCGACCTGCTCTTTGACGTGCGCTTTCTGCCCAATCCGCACTTTGTGCCCGAGTTCCGGCCCTTTACCGGCCGGCACCCGCGGGTGGCCAAGTACATCCGCTCGTTCCCACAGACTCGGGAATTCATCTCCCGCATCTCCGAGCTGCTCATCTACCTGCTGCCGCACTACATCAACGAGGGCAAGAGCTACCTGACCATCGGCTTTGGCTGCACCGGCGGGCAGCACCGTTCGGTGTTCATTGCGGAAGAGGTTTGCAAGCGGCTGGCCAGGGCGGGCTACCGGGTGAAAGCTATCCACCGCGACAGCCCGCGGTAGCCGGCAAGGTTCTTTCCCCGCGAGGCCGCAGCATGAAGGGCTTAATCCAGTAAAATAGGGCCTTGCCCCAAATTCGCACCATTGTCGAGGCGCGATGCGGCGACTGATCCGGCTGCTCCACTACCTCCGCGGCTACCTCCCGCAGCTCCTGCTCTCGGTGCCGCTGGCCGCGGGCGTAGGCGCTGCCGACGCCTTCCGCCTTCTGCTGATCGGCCCCACCCTCGACCGCGTTCTACGGCCGGACGCGGGCAGCCACGCCATTGCGCTGGCGCGCCTTCCCGGCACCCACTACACCCTGTATTTGCAGCAGTTCGTCCCGGAGCACTTCAAGAACGCCTGGACGATGGTGGCGTTCGCGATGGTGATGGCTACGCTGATCAAGGGAATCTGCGATTATGCCAGCACCTACCTGGTGTATTACGCTGGGTTCGGCCTGATCACCGACCTGCGCAACGACCTGTACAACGCCATCCTGCGCCGCTCGGTGGGTTTCTTCTCGCGTTATTCCACGGGCACCCTGCTCTCCACCATCATCAATGACGTGGAGCGCGTCCAGGTCGCGATGGGCTCAGTGCTGGCGGAATCCCTGCAGCAGGTGTTCGTGCTGCTCTTCATGGTGTATGTGGTGATTTCGCTGGGCGGCAAGCTGGCGTGGGTGCTGCTGCTGTTCGTCCCCTTCATCATCGTTTCCGCGGGTCGGATCGGCAAGCGCGTGCGCCACACCACCCGCCGCGGCCAGGACAAGCTGGCCGATGTGCAGAACATTCTCCACGAGACCATCACCGGCAACCGCATCGTGAAGGCCTTCGGCACCGAGCTGTGGGAGAGCCTGCGCTTCCACGGAGCCTCCCGGCGGCTGTTCCGCGCCAACATGCACTCGGTGCGCGCGATCGCCCTGAGTTCGCCGCTCATGGACCTGTTCGGCGCGGTCGCCATCGCCTTGCTGCTGCTGCTGGGCCGCGACCGCATCAACCACCAGGTGTTCACGCCCGGCACCTTCCTGGCGTTCCTCTTCGCCATCTTTAAGATGTACGAACCGGTGCGAAAGTTCGCGTTCTACAACAACAGCTTCCAGCAGGCGCTGGGCGCTTCCGCCACCCTGTTTTCCTTCATGGACGAAAAGGACGATGTTCACGAGAAGCCGCACGCGGCCACGCTGCGGAGTTTCACGCGCAGCGTCCGCTTCGAGCACGTGAACTTTTCCTATACCAGCAACGGCGAAGGCGACCGCGAGGTGCTGCGCGACATCGGCCTGGAGGTGAAAAAGGGCGAGGTGCTGGCCATCGTGGGCTCGAGCGGCGCCGGCAAGAGTACGCTGGTGCACCTGATTCCGCGTTTCTTCGACGTGACCGGCGGTCGCATCCTGATCGACGGCCACGACGTGCGCGACGTCACCCTGGCGTCGCTGCGACGGCAGATCGGCATCGTGACCCAGGACACCATTCTCTTCAATGACACCGCCCGCAACAACATCGCCTACGGACAGCCACACGTTTCCGACGGGGCCGTGATCAAGGCCGCCACGGCTGCCCTGGCCCACGACTTCATCCAGAAGCTGCCCGAGGGGTATGACACCATCATCGGCGAGCGCGGGTTGACGCTCTCCGGTGGGGAGCGCCAGCGCCTCGCCATTGCGCGCGCCCTGCTGAAGAACGCCCCCATCCTGATTCTGGACGAGGCCACCTCGGCGCTGGACAGCGAATCCGAAGCCTTGGTGCAATCGGCGCTGCAGAACCTGATGGTGGGGCGCACGGTGTTCGTAATCGCGCACCGGCTGTCTACCGTCCGCCGCGCCGACCGCATCGTGGTGCTGGAGAGCGGCCAGATCGCCGACATCGGCACCCACGACGACCTGCTCACCCGCCTGGGAACCTACCGCCGGCTGTATGATCTGCAGTTCCTCGATATGGAGCAGTACAAGATAGCCGCGGGTCCGGAAAAATAGCCCATGCCCATCCGCTCCATGACCGCCTTCGCCCAATTCAAGGGGCAGGTGCGCCCGGATGCGGCCTTCACGCTGGCGCTCAAGTCGGTGAACCACCGTTTTCTGGATCTCCATCTACGCATGCCGCCGCAATCGGACGCGCTGGAGATCAAGTTGCGCCGCCTGCTGAAAGAGAAGATCGCGCGCGGACATGTGGAACTGACGCTTGCCCTCGACGGCGCCGGGGCCGCGCCGCTGGCGGTGAACCACGAGCTGGTGGGTGGATACGTGAACGCCTTTCGGCACGCCGCGCGCGAGCTGGGCATCGCCGGCGAGCCCGACCTCAATGCCGTGCTCAGGATGCCGGGCGCGCTCAGCGTGGGCGAAACCGAATTCGACGCGGAGAGCGAAGCCCGCGTGCTCGCAGGATTGGCGGATACCATCGCCCAACTCGACCGCATGCGCATCGAGGAAGGACACGGCATCGAGCGGGAACTGCGCGAGCGCATGGCCCGCCTGCGCAGCGCGACCGCCGAGGTCGAGAAGCATCGCGGCGGAGTTTCCCGCGCCTACCTGGAAAAACTTCAATCCCGCTTGAAGGAGCTGATCGGCGGCCACGCCGACCAGGACCGCATCCTGCAGGAAGCCGCGCTGCTGGCCGAACGCAGCGACATCCAGGAAGAGATCGTCCGTCTCAGCAACCACATCCAGCATTTTCTGGGGGTGCTGGAAGCCGGCGGCGAAGCCGGCAAGAAGCTGGATTTCCTGCTGCAGGAGATGAACCGCGAGGCCAACACCCTGCTGTCGAAGACCTCGGGCGTCTCCGGCGAAGGCCTGCGCATCACCGAGTTGGGCCTGTCCATGAAGGCGGAGATCGAGAAAGCGCGCGAGCAAGTACAGAACGTGGAATGACCACTGTCTACATCATCTCGGCGCCGTCGGGTTCGGGGAAATCCACCCTGGTGAATGAGCTGCGCAAGACGGTCAGCAATCTGGAGTTTTCCGTCTCCTACACCACGCGCCCGCCCCGCGGCAGCGAGCAGGATGGCCACGAGTACTTCTTCATCTCGCGCGACGAGTTCGAGCGCCTGCTGGCCGAGGACGCGTTGCTGGAGCACGCCGACGTCTTCGGCAACTACTACGGCACGGCCAAACGATTTCTCGAAGGCGCCAGCGAGCGCGGCAACGACCTGCTGCTCGACATCGACGTCCAGGGTGAACGGCAGGTGAAGCGGAGGATCCCCGATGCGGTGAGCATCTTCATCCTGCCGCCGACGCGCAAGGAACTGGAGAGCCGCCTGCGGCGGCGCAGCCAGGCCGAGGGCATGCTGTCGGAGAAAGTCATCCAGCGGCGGCTGGTGACCGCGGCCCGGGAGATTGAGAATTACAAGAATTACGACTATATTTTAGTGAACGACCAGCTTGAGCAATCCATCGATGAGCTGAAGGCCATCGTGCTGGCCGAGCGGGTTCGCCGCTCGGGTGGACCGCACTCTGCCGAAGAAGAAAAATGGCTGGTCACCGCGGAGCGTCATAAGCAGGCCAACATGCGCCCAGCGCTCCGGCCCATTCTGGAGTCCTTTGCTTTGTCCGCAACCCCCGGCGGACGGTGAAGTGTGAAGTGAGAGAGGTTAAAGCATGAAGCTGATGGACGGCTTCGACAGCAACTATCGTTATATCCTGGTCGCCGCGCGCCGCGCCCGCCAACTGCAGTCGGGATCGCGTCCCATGGTGGATACGCATTCCCGCAAGCCTTGCAAGATTGCGCAGGAAGAAATCGCCGCCGGGAAGGTGAAGTGGACGACGGAGGCGCCGCGCTCGCCCGCCGACGTCGCCAGCGAACTTCTGGAGCAGGTGATCACCAAGGGCGAGGTTGAGGCGATTAGCGGGCGTGAGCGACCGTGAGCGCAGCGAGCGGGAGTGGGAGTCCGCTGCCGAAATCCCGAGCGCAGCGAGGGACCTGGAGACCCGCCATAGGGTCAAGGCCGGGAGAGCTTGGCGCCGGCGGTAACAATCCATGAAGATCGCACTCGGGCTCAGTGGAGGGATCGCGGCCTATAAGGCGGCGGAACTGGTGCGCCAGCTCCAGGACCGCGGCGTCCGCGTGCAGGTGATCATGACCGCAGCGGCGCAGGAGTTCGTGCGGCCGCTAACCTTTGCCGCGCTCAGCGGTGAAAAGGTC